>CAZTDK010000432.1:0-6002 GCA_964611965.1 uncultured Binatia bacterium (SeqCode)
GACGTGTCGGCCTGCTTGATTGCGTAGTTGACTTCATTAGACTCGCAACTATGAATCCAACCATGCAGCGCGGAGCTGTCGCCGTCCTCGATGCGCTGGGATTCAAGGGTATTTAATCCCCTCACAGAGATGCCAGAGCCTCGCGAGCAGTCAATTCGCCGTATGCTGGAGATGTTCGATCGTTCCAAGACGGTAGAGGTTGCGATCAAGCGGCAACACACAGAGATCTTTCTGAATCGCGCTTTGGACGCTGTAAGGACGGCGGCTGCCGACTAGTCGCGTCACTGGTTGTACCGCGGCCCCAACTCCTGCCAGCTCTTCGGATAGCGCCCGCCCTTGGCGTCGTATTGCGTGAGCGCGTCGATGTCCTGCTCCTTCTTCAGCAGCGCACCGACGAAGGGGATGTGCGCCTCTACCTTCTCAATACTGATGCCGGAGCGGAGCAGCGCGCTGATCCAGTCGACCAACTCCGCCGTCGACGGCTTCTTGCGCAGCTCGTTCTGCTCGCGCAGCCAGTAGAACTTGATCAGCACCTGATCGAGCAGCTTGGCGTCGAGGTGCGGGTGGTGCACGTCGATGATCTTGCGCATCAGGTTCACGTCGGGGAATTCAATGAAATAGAAGATGCAGCGCCGTAAGAACGCGTCGGGCAGCTCCTTCTCGTTGTTCGACGTGATGAGCACCACCGGGCGATGCTTGGCGGCGATCTCTTCACTGGTTTCGATGATGGTGAAGCGCATCTCGTCCAGCTCGCGTAACAGATCGTTCGGAAATTCCAGATCGGCCTTGTCGATCTCATCGATGAGGAGCACGTGGCGTTCCGCCGCCGCGAAGGCTTGGCCGAGCGGACCAAGCTTGATGTAGTGGCGAATGTCCGAGACATCTCCGCCCGAGAAGCGGCTGTCGTTCAGGCGCTGCACCGTGTCGTAGACGTATAACCCATCGGCGGCCTTGGCCGTCGACTTGATGTGCCACGACAGCATGGGCATACCCAACCCGTCGGCGACGTGTCTGGCCAATACGGTCTTGCCCGTGCCCGGCTCGCCTTTCAGCAGCAGCGGCCGCTCGAGGGCGATGGCGCAGTTGACCGCATCGACGAGCGGTCCGGAAGCGATGTATCCCGGGGTCCCTTGGAAACGGGTGAAGCCGTTGGGTTTGCTCATGGCGAGCAGAAGTATCGTTCCGTCGGCTTTGGTTCAAGAGCTTCGCGTACCAACCAGGGTCCTGCCGTACCGCGGTCAGGCCGCCGCCGGCGCGCGGTGCGCGAACCAGGCGTAAAACGGCAGGGCAGTCGCGGTGACCGCGAGGGCAATCGCACACTCCTTTGGACGTCCCCAGAGCATCGCGCCGGCGATGGCGGCGTTGGCGATGAAGTACAGCGCCGGGACGCTCGGGTATCCCCAGGCGCGATACGGTCGTTGCCGGCGCGGCTGGCGGCGGCGCAGTGCGTACAGCGCCGTAGTGTCGGCCATGGTGGCCAGGACAATCGCGAACGTCGTGTAGTCAAGCACGCTCGGGAAACTCTGCAGGACCAGGATCAGCGCGATGGCGGTCGCGGCTTGCACGGCGATGGCGACGTGCGGCGTCCGATTGGCTTCGTGCACCAGGTCGACGCCGCGGAAGAAATAGCCATCGAGCGCCATCGCATAGGCGATGCGTGGACCGACGAGAATGGTGGCGTTGAGACAGCCGATGACGGAGGCCAGGACGAGCGCCGCCGTGGTGGTTCCGCCGGCGTTGCCGAAGAGGGCACGCGCTGCGGCTTCACCGACGCGCACTTCTCCGCGCAGTTGTGCGATTGGCAGGGCGTACAGATACACGGCGTTGATCAGCAGGTAGATTACGGTGCACATCGCCAGTCCGATAAACAACGAGCGGGGCACGTTGCGGCCCGGGTCGCGGATTTCGCTGGCGACGTAAACCGATGCGTTCCAACCCAGATAGCTGAACAGGATCGGCGAGAGCGCCAACCCGAAGCCGGCGAGCGGGATGTCCGCCGCTCCGGTCACCAGCGGGCGAAGATTCGCGAGGCTGCCGCTACCCAGCAGCGGTCCGAGAACGGCGAGGCCGACCAGCGCGGCGATCTTGATGTATCCGGTAATGTTGTTGAACTCCGCCCCGGCACGGACGCCGGAGAAGTTGATCCATGACGTGACAATCGTGACACCCAGCGCGGTCGCGATCTTGCCGGCAGCGCCCAGGCTGATGAAGCGGTCGAGCCCCTCGGCGAAACCGACGGCGAGCGTTGCCACTGTGCCCGCGTAGATCACAAAGAAGGACAGCCAGCCGATGACAAAACCTGCCGCGGGATGATAGGCCTCGCGCAGGTACACGTAGTCGCCGCCAGCGTGCGGGTACATGGCTCCGAGCTCGGCGTTCGCCAGCGCCCCGGCGAGCGAGAGCAGACCGCCGATGAACCAGGCACCTAGGACCAATCCCGGATGCGGCAACACATTGGCCACCGTGCCCGGCGTCAGGAAGATGCCAACGCCGATGACCGACGAGACGCACAGCATCGTCGCGTCGGTCAGTGAAAGCCCGCGTTCCAGCCGATCGAGGGGATGACGGTCGGCGTTTGGGATGGACAATACCGGGTCGGTTGTCACCGTGTCTGCGCGGAAACCACGAAGGACACGAAGAGCACGAAGAAAGCCGCCAGCGCCGAAAGGCGAGACGACGGACGCTCTTCCTTCATCCTCTTCTCTTCGTGGTCTTCGTGTCCTTCGTGGCTCCCCTCGTTCAGTGGAGACAAGGCTGGCCGCAGATTCTACGCTGTGAGGATATGAATGGTGCACGCCGAGCCTAGCCCGATGACGTGGGCCATGCCGACGGAGGCCTTCTCCACCTGGCGTGCGCCGGCCTGGCCGCGGAGATGCGTCACCACTTCATAGATGTTGGCGACGCCGGTGGCCCCGAGCGGATGGCCCTTTGACAACAATCCGCCGCTGACGTTGACCGGCGTCTTGCCGCCCCAGGCAAACCATCCTTCGTCGACACCGCGTCCGGCTTCACCGTCCTTGCACAGACCGAGGTTCTCGTAGTGTAGGAGCTCCGCGGTCGCGAAGCAGTCATGCAGCTCGACCAGGTGGATATCCTCCGGGCCGACGCCGGCTTTCTCGTACGCCTGCTTGGCGGCGGTGCGAGTCAGCGTGCTGACGTCCGGCAGGGTCAGGTCGCGCGCGGTCCACGGATCGGAGGTCAGCACGGAGCATCCCACCTTCACCGCCTTGTTGGTGGATTTCTTCATCACCGCCTCGGACACGAGGATTGCGGCGGCGGCGCCGTCACCGGTCGGGCAGCACATGTAGAGGGTGTTCGGATACGCCACCATGCGTGCCTGCATGACATCGTCGAGGCCGACTTCGACTTGATACTGCGACAGCGGGTTTTTGGTGGAGTGCTTGTGATTCTTTACCGACACCTTGGCGAAGTGTTCCGCCTTCGTGCCGTACTTCCGCATGTGCTCGACGCCAGCCTGGCCGAAGACCGCAGGCATCAAGCCGCTGCCGAGAATGCCCTCGACGCTTTCGCGTCCACCGCCGCCGCCGAGGAGGCCGGCTTTGCCCATCTGCTCGGAGCCCACAGCCATTGCGACGTCATACTCCCCAGAACCAACCGCAAAGTATGCCTCGCGTACCGCGGTCGAACCCGTGGCGCATGCGTTGGAGACGTTGATCACCGGGATCCCCGTCTGACCGATCTGCTGGAGGAGGCGCTGGCCAACCATGGCGTTCGCCTGGAACAGATTGCCGGAGGCCAGCATCTGAATGTCGGTGATGCGCATGTCCGCATCCTTCAGCGCCAAGAGGGCGGCCTCGGCTGCCAACTCGGCGACATCCTTTTGCGGATAGCGGCCGAATTTGATCATCCCCACTCCCAATACGTATACGTTGCGCATGGTGGTCCTCCGTTCAGAGCTCAAAAGAAATTCTCGCGCAAGGGGGCAACGCCGCCAAGAAAGACGCAGAGAAGGCAGATGCCGGGAAATCAGCCTGAGTATTCCTGAAGCCTTGCGCGTTGCGCATTTGCGGCTTTGCGTGGGCCATCTTGCTTTCTGGGGTTTACTTTGCGGGACGATAGAAGAACGCGATGACGTCGTTCCCTTCCTTGTCCTCGCGCACTTTCTTGGTGATCATTTCCACCGGCATGCCGAACGTCAGCTGTTGCGGATTGGGTTCGACATCCACCAGCGTACAGCGCACGCTGGCGCCTTCCGGCAGGTCGACGATGGCGGCGACGTACGGCGTGGGAATGCCGGGGGCCGATTGGTGTACGATCGAATAGACCCACAGGGAGCCGCGATTGCTCAGCGCGATCTCGTTGAACGGCCCGGGGCTGAAGCATTTCGAACAGGCGACGCGCGTGCCGAGGTACACCGCGCCACACGTGGCGCACTTCTTGGCGACCAGGTGCGGTTGGTCGCCGAGGCGCAGGAACGGGACGATCGGGCGCGGCTGTTTGTTTGCTGTGGACGCGGCGGCTGGCTCGCTCATGGAGTGCTCTCCGTATGGTTGGCACAAATCACTACTTGGTACTTGGCTTCGTTGCTCCATTAGTCTGTGCGGTGGCCGCCGCGGAATGCTTCGGCTTGGCGGTGTGGCTCTTGGACTTACGGTGTTTGCTCTTGCCCTGGGTACACTTGACCACTTGCTGTTCATCAACCTGAAATTCGGCGGTGATTTGATCGAGGGTCTTGCCGGCGAGGACGGCTTCTTTGATCTGCTTGCACGGCGCCTTGGTCTTGTGCGACGCCGCCCGGCACGGGTGTGCCAACGACACGACGAAAAAAATGGTCAGTACGACAAGTGTCGGCGTTGTGCGTCGGGCGGATGCAAGTGTAGAAGCCATCGAGTCACGGGCGGCGGACATGGGTTTTCGCACATCGAGCAAGCGCTGGTCAATCGCGAAGCTACCAGCGGCGCGGCGGATGATCGGAATGGAGGGCTGACGGTGAAACGTTCCAACATGGTGGTGCGTGGGCTGCTCATCACGGCGGTGGTGCTGTCGTCGCGTCGGGCGCGCGCCGAGGAGCCGGTGAAACAGCTTCCGGAGGTCGTGGTGACGGCAACGCGGACCGAGATGCAGAGCGAGGACGTGACCAACTCCGTCTCGGTCGTCAGCGGGAAGGAGATTACGCAGCGCGATCAACAATTCGTGGGCGACGCGCTGCGCGGGGCGCCGGGCATGGATGTGACCGAGTTCGGCGCACCCGGTCAAACTACCTTCGCCACCATCCGTGGAACGAACCCCGACCAGGTGCTGGTGCTGATGGACGGTGTCGATGTGAATACGCCGACGGTCGGCCAGTTCGATTTTGCGAACCTGACGACTGACAACGTCGACCACATCGAGATTCTCCGTGGCGGCGGGGGCGCGCTGTACGGCTCCGAGGCCATCGGTGGCGTGGTGAACGTGCTCACGCAACGCGGGTCGGGTCCCTTCCACCTGACCGCGGACGCCGAGGGTGGGAGTGCCGACACGCAGCATGAGCGCGTCGGCATCAATGGCGCGCAGGGGCCGTTTTCGCTGGCCGGCACCGCGTCGTACCTCTCCACCGACGGCTTCCAACCGCTCAACGACGACTACTGGAATTTCTCCACCGTGTGGCGCGGCGACCTCGATCTCCTTCCCACCGGCACGCTGCGCGCCTTCGTGCGCTACAACGAGTCGCGCACCGGGTTGGTGAACTTCGATGTCTTTCAAGACCGCCTCGATCCGCATGCGTACGCCCGGGATAACTTCTTTCTGACCAAGGGGGAGTGGGAGCATGCGCCAACCGACGCGTTCAACTATCGCGCCGCGATATCATGGGTACGCGACAATCCCCGCTACCGCGGCACCCAGGTCGACGAGGGGGAGGACGAGTTGGAAACGGTGACCAGCCATACGCCCAGCGAGCAGACCGAAGTCGAAGCGCAAGCCAACTACCGGTGGCCGCAGTTTGCGCTGTCCACTATCGGCATTTAGTAAGTGGTTCTTTTTGGGTATGTTTTTTTGAAGTG
>CAZTDK010000433.1:0-6001 GCA_964611965.1 uncultured Binatia bacterium (SeqCode)
CCGATCACGCACACCTGCGTGCGCACGTTGCAGTCGTGATCGATGGCGGCGCCGTCGATGATCATGCGCGTGTCCGCAGCACGAGACACCTTGAACAGCGCACAACCTCACCCCGGCCCTCTCCTTGTAAGGGGAGGGAGCAGGAAATCCCTCCTCCTGGGACTGTCGATGGAGGCAAAGAGGATTGCACGTTCACAGCCCCAGTCGCGCTCGATGGAGCTCGGCGTTCGGTCCTGCCAGCAGCTTCTCGCGCAGGTAGCAGCCATCGTAACCGATCGCCGCCTCGGCCGTGCGCGAGTCGTATGCGTGCAACGTGATGGCGAGCTTGAGCCCGTTGAGCAGCTGCCGCCGCAGCGGCCAGCGCGAGGTCTCCCAGCCACCCAGCGCGCGCTCGCGGTCGGCGGCGCTCAGGCGCGAGAAGCGACGGCGGCGCGGCCCACAGAGGTATGGCGCATACTCGACCACATACAAAATCACCGTGAGTCCCACGGTGCCGAGAGCGTGCAGCTGCCCGAAGTAGCGCCACACCACGTCATCCAGACGTGCGGCCTGTCCCCCAACCTCGAAGCTACCATCCTGCGGCACCATGGTGTCCGTGACCAGACGCAGCAAGGTGGCGACATGTCCGCTGGGTGGCGCGGTGCGGTGCGACGCGTGCTCCAAGATACCGAGCCACGCGTAGCACCCGAGGACAATGAGGACGATCGAGCCGTCGACCAGGGCGTTCAACAAGTAGAGGAACGTCGGCCGCGAGAACAGGAAGAACAACACGCAGGTCAGCGACGAGGCGAGCTTACCGGCGGCCAGGATGGGCATGAGCGGACGATGGCGGCGTGGGTCGGCTGCGATCTGCGCCGCAAGGATGGTAACCAAGACCATGTACCCGAATCCGAGGCTCAGCCAGAACTGCAAGTCCGATTCCGCCGCCGGCGGAAAGATGCGGAAGAGCGCGCCGGCAGCATTGATGAAACGCACGGTGCCGTTGGGCGCGAAGAGGAAGATCAGCCCAACCACGGCGAAGGTCCAACTCAGCAACCGATGGATCAGGGCGACGGTCTTGACGAAACGCTCCGGCACGGCACAGACGTTATCCTCGACACCACGAAAAGAAAAGGCACGGCGCCGGGGCCAAACAATGCTTGCGACCGATGAGTCGCCGTCGTAGAGTCGGGCGTACACTGACGCATGACATGAATGGAAGCCCGAGCGGTCGTCGCTGCATTCTCCGAGTCGCCGATGCTGCGAGAGACCCTCGCGGTACTGTTGGAGCGTGACTGTCACCTGGAGTTCCTGAGTCCCGGCACCCCCGCGGCGGTCGCGGCCCTGTCGCCGGATTTGGCGGTCCTCGCGACGCCCCGGCCCATACAGCTCCTGGAAGACTTGACGCGCCGTTGCCCTACCCTGCCGATCGTCGCGGTGGAAGTGGCCTCCACCACCAGTACTGGCGAGAGCCCACCGGAATGGCCGGACGGGATCATGAGCGTCCCGCTCGAGCCCGACGCCATCCGCACCGCGGTCATGGAGAAATTGACCCGCGAGCCCGATGCCGCACTGCGCGCCGCCGTGCGGATGATCGCCGCGACGCTGCAGGCGGATCTGACCGATTCGTTGGCCGCGTTACGCTCGTGCGCGCAGCATCTCGCAAAGGCGGGAACGGACGCCGACGCGGCCCTGGGCACCGTCGTCCGCCAACACAGCGACGTGGCCAGCGAAGCGCTCGAAGAGATGCTGCGCTTTCACACCCGACCACGATTGGTGGAACAATCTCCGGAGTTCGCTGCCGCGGTCTGCCGCGAGTTGGCCGGACAGGACGCCGTGGCGGAACAGCATCTATTGTGTGCGTGGAAGATCGACGCGGCGGTCCCGCATGCCGTTGGCCCCGTCACCCTCGCACCCATCGTCGCGGGCTTCTTGCGGGCCCATCTGCGCCGGCGAGTAGAATCGTCGGTGGTCAGCGTGCGCGCCACCGAGGGGGGCGTGACGCTGTCGTATCCGCTCAAAACTCCAGCGGACACGACCCCGAACCTGTTGCCGCTGCGGCTTGCCGAGATCGCCCTGCAAGCGCGCCGCTGGACCATATCGACAAGCAGCAGCGGACATGCAGAGAGTATTTCCTTGGCTCCAATGATATCGTGTCGGAAGTGGCACGTGACCCGGCTGCCGGAATTGGACAAGTGAAATGCTGTGGATGAGCTTAACCGTAGGGACGGCGGTGATGACCATCATCGCGTTGCGCTCTCTGGACCACCAGCGGCGATTATTCTTCACCCATGCGGGCTGGAGGCATCGGCGCCGCAGGTCCGGTCCGCAGAGCCATTGGGTTGAACGTCTCCGACACCCGCTCTCGAGCCTCCGGGACATGGTCGCCGACATGACGGGTGGTCGTGGGATGCGCGAGCTGCTTGCGGAAACCATCAATGCGGAGCGGATCGATGCCTGGGTGGGGCGGCATTTTCGCAAAGAGCACGCCGCACGTGTCGTCCTGCGCGCAATGAACACCGCCGGTCCGGCACCGGCCGCCGAGGCCGGGCTTTCCACTCCGCATATGCTTTCCACTCCGCACGTAAAGGAGGCGACGTTGCCCGCAGCGGGGCTTCCCGCGGTACAGGCGGGGACGACGCCGATGTCGGCCACGGGGTCTACGGTGACACCGTCCGACGCGCGACGCACCGACCGTGACACGGCCGTCCAACCTCATATCGACACGTTGATCGTCTCCGCATCGGCAGCCGGGGAAGGCATTGTTCGCGTCGATGCGAACGGCCATTTGAAGTTTCCCGACCCGATCGCGCGCGAACTGCTGCAATGGTCCAGTGGCGAGCGCTCGTTGGCCGATATCCTCGTCGGCGGCGACCGCCAAGCCGCCGCGCTGCTGGAGTCCGTAACGCGCCAGGAAGTCGCCGAACACAATATTACGATCCTGGCTAGCGGCGCACCTCAGCAGCTCCACGTCACCGCCATGGCGTCACGGAGCACTGACGGGAGCCTCTTGGGAGCGTTGCTCATCCTGCGCCGGCTGTGAATTCGAGAGAAGCAAAATAAGCCTGCAGCCCTCACCCCAGCCCACTCCCATGCCGAAGTGGCATGGGAGTGGGGGCGCTTGTATTCCATTCCGGCAAGCGCAGCCCATGGACACTCAAAAACACCGAGCTAGCCGCTGGCCAGGGAGTTACGCCACGAACCATCCTGCCCAGCGGGCACGCACAGAGACGGCCGCTGAGAAGACGCGCCCTCTTCAGCGTGAGCCGTTGCTTCCCGCAGACATCGGCGCACATGGCAGCTCGCAGCGACCCAACAGGGAGCGGGCCATAGAAAAGGTGCCGCCCGCAGGGTCGCCGCCCGCAGGGTCGCCGCCCGCAGGCCCCGCAGGGCTCAGTTGGCAACTAGCCAGGCAGTGCGCCACGGCACTACCTTGGCGGCCAGGGCCTGCCAGTCAGCCTTCCGCAAGCGTAACGCGTCGCCATTGACCTTGGTGTCTTCCGGCACGATCTCCAGGCGCGCTTCCCCGTTTTCATCGCGCAAGCGAATCTGCTGCGCCGTCACCTCGCTCGCCACGAGCGAGCGCGGCCACCAGCGCACTTGCGCCAGCGTGATCGCATAGCACTCCTGCGGCGCGGTCGCTGCCTGGCTGAGCTCGTACACACAGATTCTGTTTTGCGCCGGTTCAATGACACAAACCGCCGCTCCCGGTCGCCGCTCCGACGCCGTAGAGCTCGGCGCCGGACTGGGGACCCGGATCGACTCCTCGGGCTTCACCTGGGTTGGCGTCACCTCAGCGGCCGGCGTTTCCGTCGGTGTCCCTTCCACCAGCTGGGTCTCCCCGGGCGTGACGTCCGTTGGTGGTGTACCCGGCGATTCTTCTGGTGAGTGAATTGCACTTGGCGAAGGCTGCGGTACCGGCGTCGGGACGATGTGCTCACTATGGCCCCGCCGCTCCTTGATCAATGCTTCGACCCGCGCCAGGTTGACGCGGGCGCGCTCGTAATAGGGATTCAATTGGAGCGCCCACTGCAGTTGCGTAACCGCATCGTCGAGACGATCCTGCTCGACGAAGAGCACCGCCAGATTGTTGCGCACCTCAGGACACGCCGGCTGCGACTCGGCGAGCTGAAAGAAGATACGCGTGGCAACGGGCACGTCACCGTGACTCAATACCTCCAGCCCTTTGACGAACGCGGCACGGCCCGACGGATCACACTGCGCGGCGGCGGTCGACGCCGAGACGAGCACGAGCAGGGCAACCCAGACGCCCGTCGCACCCCTCTGGCCCGTTGATCCGCCACTGCTGGGCTCGGTGAAAGCAAGCCGCACGCGCACGACGTTCACGAGCGCACCCAGCCAGAGCGCGGCGAATGCGAGAGCAACCGGCGGCAGCAGCAGCCCCGTCGTCCAGCCGTGCCCCGACACACCGCCGTAGGAGGTTTCGACATGCAGCGTTGTCGGAAACGACACCACGGACGCAGCCACGGCCGGAATACCGCCAAACGACGTCTCCACACTCAACATTGTCCCAAACATCAATGTGTCCGGCCAGAGGAGCGGGGCGTTGATCCCCGACCACACCGCGGCGGCAACCCCCATGCCGATCAGCACAACGCCGACACCAACGCTGACCCAGCCGACCGCCTCGAAGCTCATCGCCAAGGCGACCATGGCAATCGGTAGACCCACCCCGCGCAACTGGTGCTCGGCGCCGAGAACGACGCCGCTCAGCAGGAGCTCGATCGCTAGAACCCCCACGAAGACGTACAGCCGCCAGCGCCCCGGCCGGCGCAACAAGCTGAACGTACTGAGCACCTGGGCGAGCAAGAGAATCGCGGCAACGAGGCGGGCCATGTCCGCCACCTGGATAATCCTCGTGAACCACGGCGCAACGATGAACGCCAACACGATGGCGGCGCGGCAAATGAGCATGCCCGGTGCCACGATGGTGAGCCACGCGCGCAGGGCAAACAGGTTGGGAATCCCCGGGTTTACCACGGCGTACGCCCGACGCAGCATGGAGTCCACACGCGTCACGATGGCCGATCCTGATCGCCGTCGGGACACGGCCCTATTGAATGAGAGAGCATTTCAAGAACCGCCGCAGTCGATTCCACTTACTACGTGCCCGCCGGAGCGAACGCAACGCCATCTTTCGGACCCCAAACGGTACGGTGCGCCCCGAACGCCGGCCCTGTGATTGCAGCGCGACGTGGTTTATGACACGAGCACTCTGATGTTACGCTTCCGATTTGGCTCCGGGCTCATTCTCGGGTTGGTCCTCGGCATTCCGGCCGGCGCAGTGATCGCGCTCTTGCTCGCGCCGGCACCATCGGCCACCGACCGCGGCGCGGCGGCGACCACGCTGCAGGTGCAGGAGCTTACCCGCAAACTGGAGGCGGCACGAGACGACCGCCAGCGGGCCGACACACAGCTCGAGCAATTTCAGAAGCTCGCCGAGCAAATGACCGCCAGCTTCAACAATCTCGAGCAGCGCTTCAAGGCACTGCAGGAAGAGCAACGCCTGCAAGAAGCCCAGGCGCAACACCCGGCCCCACCACCGCCGGTAGTGAAGCCGCAGGTCGTCGAGGCACCGCCCCCGGCAGCGCCGCAGCTGCCGCCACCGGCGGACACACCAACGATGGCCGCACCGGCCGCAGGCGAGGCTGCCCCGCCACCTGTCAATCCCTAGAGGACCTGCGGCCCGCGTCTTTTCTATGGTCCACTCCCCGTTTGGTCGCTGCCGTCTCGCACCATGCGTGGCTTGATCGCGTTCGATCTCGACGGCGTGCTCTACAGCTCGGAGCCGTTTCTCGGTGAAGCATACCGCGACGCCATCGCCAACGTGAACCGCCAGCGACCCGGATCATTTCCACGCGTCCCGGCGACGCGCGAAATCCTCGACTACGTCGGCTGGCCGGTGCCGGTTATTCTTCAGCGCCTGTTTCCAAACGTGGATCCGGTGGCGGTGGAGCTGCTCTACCGCGAAACCGTTGGCGTGATCGCCGGGTACGTCCGC
>CAZTDK010000434.1:0-5981 GCA_964611965.1 uncultured Binatia bacterium (SeqCode)
TGCAGCTCGTCGGCTTCATCCCCGGTATTGGCACCGCCTTCGACGTGGTGGTCAGCCAAGGCATGGGACTCGTGGCTTCAGACCCCTTCGGCTTGTCCGTCCTGGATGTGTCGAACGCCGCCGCGCCGGTTGTCGTGGGCGCGGCGAACCAGCCGTTCATGGGACATCGGGTAGCGGTGGCGACCAATCGTGCCGTCGTCGTCGGCTTCGGCACCGATGGGCTGGCGCACCTCTGGGTTCTCGACATCACTGACGTCATGCACCCCGTCGTCCAAGGAGAGCTCCCCACCTCGTTCGGCATCTTCAGAGGCGTCGCGTTAGACAGCTCGGGGAACCTGGCCGTCGTCGCGGCAGGAACGGCAGGCGTCTTGATGGTCGACCTCTCCAACCCGCTGCTGCCCCACATCATCGGCACCTATGACACTCCCGGTACCGCGTACGGCGTTGTGCTCAACAGCGGTGCGAGCATGGCATACGTCGCGGATGGGACCGGCGGCCTCAAGGTGCTTGACATCACCAACCATACCCAACCAACATTGGTTGGCAGCCTGAGCATGACGGGAACTCAGGTAGACATCGGGCTGTACGGCACGACTGTTTGCCTGGTCAGTAATACAGGCCCGATGTCCACGGTGGACGTAAGCGTTCCGACTGCCCCTGTGCTCAAGCGCTCAGTGAGCGACAGCGCGTCCGCAGTGCGGGTGTCCGTCGACGGAAGCACGGTGGCGGTGCTCTCGGGCGACGCAGTCAATACGTACATCGACATCTGGAACATCTCCAATCCGGCCTCCCCGCTGCGCACGAGCTCTGGCATCGTGGGCCCGGCGTCGGCCGGCGCGGGGTTGTACCTCACCAACGGCTTCGTATATCTGGCCGAATATGCGGACGGCGTGAAGATCTTCGACACGGGAACCGTCAGCCACGGAGGCGCACAAGATACTTTTGTGCCCAAGGACATCGACGCCGCTGCCAACATCGCAGTGGTCGTCGGAAAGGACAGCAGCACCGCCACGGGCCTGCTGAAGGTCTACGACACGACCACGCCAAGCCAACCTCTGGACGTCGGCGATCTGGTCAATGCGTCGGTAGGAACGTTCACTGGAGTAGCATTGAATAGCACCGGCACGATGGGTGTGGTGACCATGGGGGCAGCCGGAATTTGGGTCGTCGACTTTACCGTTCCGAAAGTGCTCGGCAGCTACGATACCTCAGGTACGGCCAATGCGGTGGCCCTGAATAGCACTGCCACCCTGGCGTACATTGCGGACGGTACGGGCGGTCTCAAAGTCCTGGACATCAGCAACCCGGCACAACCCGTATTGGTCGGCAGCCTGAGCCTGACAGGCACGCAGGTCGACATCGCGCTCTCCGGAAACATCATCTGCCTGGTGAGCAACACAGGGCCGCTCTCGACGGTAGATGTCAGCACCCCAAGCGCCCCGGTTTTCAAGGGCGCCGTCGCCTCCTCCGCCGCCGCGGCGCGTGTCGCGGTCAACGGCAGCACCATTGCGGTGCTCTCGGGCGACAACGTCAATTCGTATCTCGACATGCGCAGCATCTCGACCTCGGGGGCACCGACGCGGCTTGGCTCGGTGGCTTTCGGGCCATTTGGTTCCGCGATGGGCGTGGATCTGGTCGGCAACACCGCCTACCTGGCGACCAATTTCGGCGGCCTGGCGCTCTATGATATCTCCGCCCCGGCGACGCCGATCCTACGCACCACCACCTCGACGGTGGGAGCTGCGGTGGGGGTCGCTGTCAGCGGCTCGCATGTGTACGTTGCGGACTCCCCGGCCACCATGGACGTCTTCAATACCGGTCAGTAAACATCACTGCCGAATTGATGGTGGAAGCGGCGGATACGACTTTGTCTTGATTCGAACTGTTGAGTCGGCGCGACCAACCACTGGTCATCCGAGGGTCGGCAACCGTACACAGCAACGCCGCATCGCTCCGGCAACTTCCTTCACTTTCGACGATCTGCTCGGCGTAGCCGGCGAGGATATACACGGTAGAGGGTCTGTCGGGCGCTGCGCCAGCCGCCACGGTAAAGGCTATCCTGGTACAGCGGCTGGGTCTTTGGGAATATGTAGGGTGAGAACCGCCGACAACCTGCCACTCTGATCGAAGACGCGGATTACGGAATTGCTGCTGGTGTCGGAGGGGCGGCCTTCCGGTGACGGGACACTTTGTGGTGGCGAATGGCGGGGGTCGATACCGGCGGGCCGCTGATGAGGGTGATGCTGGAGATGACCCGGTCGCCGACCGTATCATACTTTCTTGCTCTCGGATCATCGGCAGCACAATCAACCATCATCAGAAATGCGCGGTCACCGACGTGCCGGACTGTCATGCTGCTTCGATAATTCGGCTTGAGTTTGACGTACGTAAGCTGCGCGCGTTGCCCATCCGTGGCCGGCGTCTGCGAAATGATTCTGCCGTCCCTTGCGAATTCGACCAGGTTGGCTTCATCACTCCGGTCGGGTCTGAAGATCGGATGATCGTACGGCGGAAAGCCGAACACAAGAATGACGGCGCCCCCCGCCGGCACGAGCGCGCCGTGCCGAACCCGTCCGGTGTAAAGCGCGATTCCGTGGTGGCGGAATTCTCGCTTCCACCCATTTGGGACCGTCATCCTGAAGCCACCGTCTGCACTTGTAACCTGTGCGCCACGAATCGCCCCCGGCACCATGAGCATGCCGATCATCACAACAGCCAGTCCGAGGAGCCAGACGCCAGATGATGATCGACGTTGGCTCATCGGTGCATCGAACCCGCCGCGTACACACCTCACGCCTCTGGAGTCCAGCTTCATGCGCATCGCCTCGCGCCGCTTAGTCGTCACCGGTAGTGTACCAGAACGCGTGTGCACTGGAGAGTGCCAAGATATCCACTCGGCGCCCCTCCCCACTTTCACCTAATCGACAGGTCTTCGCTATCGGCCGTGATGTCTGCAGTCAGCCGAGCAGACCAACCCGGCCAGTGTCGCCGTCAATACGTACACGTATGAACTGTTCCAAATGGCGGCGGCTACCGAGCATGCTTTTTCCGAGCAATTGCCAGCCCCTCGTTCAACAGCGTCCGCCTCTTACGACTGCGGTCTTCTTCGCTGGCTGCATAGCATCACTCTTCCCTATCTGGCGCGTCGCGGAGCGGTTCTGGGTTCGCGAAGCCGTCGACATCGACATCGACCGTAGATACTTTCCTGTCGTCGTGTCAGTTGCTGTTCTGAAAGCAGCCACCAAGATGCTCGCCGGATGCGAGAACGTCGCCTAAAGCCGCATATGGAATCCGCCGCTGGAACTGCAACCGGTGTGGTGCACGATCATCGGAGAAACATGCCACTCCTATCCCAGCGAACCCAATGCGTCTGACTCCTGTCGGTGCGGTGAAGCAATGCTCGATACAGTGCGAGGATCGCCAGTAGCCAGATTTCTGATGCTGGCGTACAGTCAAAATCAGCATATGGGACGAGGTCACTGCGATTCCATACGTAGGCGACGAAGGGGGTCAGCATGAATCGTCGGGGCAGCCGCTATTGGTCGATTCCGGTGATGCTTTCGGTCGTCGTGTGTCTCTGGTGTTCATGGAGCACGGCGGCGGCGGGACTGACACAGACATGGAGTCCAACGCTTACACCGACGCCGACACCGGAAGGCACTATCACGGCGACATTCACGCCGACACCGCCGCGGACGCCCACCTCGTGTCGCGGTGATCTGCCGGTCGTCGAGCCAGTGACATCGCCGACCGGGTTGCTACAACAGGTCATTCGCTTCTGTGGGCGGATCGTCGGTGCAAGCTCAATGACGGTAAGCAGCGAAGCTGGCTCCGCGCCCCAACCGGTGCTTAGCAGCGGGTGTTCGCTGCCGTGCCCGAATCCCGGCAATGCCAGCTGCAATCAGACAACCGTCACCTTGTTGGCTAACCAAGCCAACCACATCGTCGTGTGTCAGACTAATGGGTCTTGCGGCGGCGGTTGCGTTTCCGTCGATGGCAACGGGCATCCGCTCGCTATCGTTCAGCGACTCCCGACCCCGACATTCAGCGGCTGCGATATCTGCGATGGGCGGTCCTGTAACGCTGGAGGCAACGGCGGCAACTGTCTCGTGCAAGCGGATGGTGGCTGCGCGTGCGTGCTCGAAGTCACGCCGTCGGCGACCTTCACACCTTCACCGACTCCTACACCAATTCCTACCGCCAATGAATGCAGCCCGGCTGCCCCGGACAGTTGCCCGGTTGGAAAGACGTGCAACTGCTGCTGCGGGACGTACGTCTGTATGCCGCCGTATCTACCGTGCTGTGCGCTTGCCTGTTCGGGCCAGACGCCACTGCCGACTCCGACGCCGGTCTGTGGCAACGGCATCGTCGAGGCTGGCGAAGATTGTGATGACGGCGGTACCTGCATCGGTGGAAGCAACGCCGGAACGCACTGTACGGCTGAATCAGACTGCCAAGGCAACGGTGTGTGTCTCGGTGGTACGAAAGACCGAACCGCGTGCGCAGATGATACGACGTGCCCCGGTGGCCTATGTCGGCATTGCGTTCCACGAGGTGGCGATGGCTGCGCGGCGAACTGCACGTTGGAGCAGGATGTGCTGATAGATCTCGTACCCGGCAGCGTTCAAGGATTGGGCATCAAGGCGGGGACGAGCGGTGAGGTCGTCCATGGCGATATTATTACGATTCCGCTCCCGCTGACTGGAAGCAAGACGCTCACGATCGGTGAAGAGCGCGCTGGTCAGATTCCAGTGGTAATCAAGACGAACTCGATGCAGTTGCCGCGCATTCCCGTGAGCAGCTTCGGTTGTGCCTGCGTGCGTGGTGTTACAGCGAAGACTTGCGGCGGCACCTTCGTCGATATCGATGGCGTGACACCCTCGACCGATTGCACTGATGGGTACACAGCCGGCGCGAGTGTATGCCCGGTGGACAAGCCATGCGCCTTTCTCCATGGTCCAGGCAATGCGGCGTCGGGAGCCGTCGGCTGCGATGTCTACACGCCGATCGACGTTACGTGGACACAAGACGGCGGTGGTCGCAGCGGCGCGCGTGGGAAACCGATCGTCACACTCAGCGGCACCGATGCACCCGGCTCTGCGTTACTGCTGTCGAGTGGCGCGACCAGCATTCCGAGCGCACCATGTTCCGGGTTTGATGTCCGGTATGGTCCCGACCACGAATTGTGCACTGACGACGATTCGCAGTCATTTCGTGGAACAGCCATAACGTTCCTGGCAACAACCGGCACGGCGACCGGCAACGTCATGAACGCCAATGGTATGAACGGTGACAATCTCGGTAGTCCGTTCTCGGTAAGCGGTGCGCCCTTCAGTTGCGCGGACCTTGCGGTGGGGAACGCGGTGGGTGCAGGTTTTGCCTATGCCTTCACTCAACTCGATCAGCCCACACTCGGAGACATCATCGTCACCGGTGCGCAGTTTGTCGCAGACTCAAGCCTGGCAGCAACTCCCACACCGACACCGCCCGCGAGTGAATGTGTTGGCGACTGTTCGGGCGACAACGCAGTCGACATCGCGGAACTGATCACCATGGTCAACATCGCGCTCGGCAACGCACCGGCTAGCGCGTGCCCTACGGCGATTTGCGATGTCTTGTTTGTACACATCGATTGCATCATCAGGGCGGTGAACAATGCCTTGGACGATTGCGGCATCTCTGGGATCGGCGGACCCTGTGGCGGGAACGTGGAACCACGAGTCTGTGCGCCGGGGCTGATGTGTCAGTACGAAGGTGTTCCCGATGTGCCTGGGACGTGTGTGATCGGGGCGACGCCGATACCAACACCCACGCCTACTAACGAGTCCGGGGTGCCATGTTCGGATTGCAGCATGAGTTGTAGCTGCGCCATTACCTGCCCTCCACCCGTGCCTATCGGTAGCTGGTTTCTGACGGTTTGTCCGGACGGTGGCTGTATCTGCGAGTTTCTACCGATTTGAACGAGCAACGCGGGCGAGGGC
>CAZTDK010000435.1:0-5977 GCA_964611965.1 uncultured Binatia bacterium (SeqCode)
CGTCGGCGATCCGTACGAGGTTCTCAACGTCAACGTCAACGGCACGCAGAACGTGCTGAAGCTGGCGTTCAAGCATCAGAAGAAGGTTGTCTTCGGCTCAACCTCCGAGGTCTACGGCCGCAATCCGAAGGTGCCGTGGCGCGAGGACGACGACCGCGTCCTGGGCTCGACGCGCATCGATCGCTGGTGCTACTCGACGTCGAAGGCCGTCGGCGAGCATTTTTGCTTCGCCTATCACCGCATGGGTCTGCCGGTGACGATCACGCGCTACTTCAACATCTACGGTCCGCGGCTCGACAAGCTCGACGTCGGCCGGATCATTACCATCTTCATGGGCCAGGTGTTGCGCAATGAGCCGGTGACGGTCATCGGGGACGGGAAACAGACCCGCTGCTTCACGTATGTTGAGGACGCCATCCGCGCCACCGTGCAGGCCGGCATCGCCCCGGGGACCGATGGCGACGTGTTCAACATCGGCACGGCGGTAGAAACGACCATCCTCGAGCTCGCCGAGACGATGATCGACATCAGTGGCGCCAAGTCGACGATCAAGTTCGTTTCTCAGGAGTCGGTCTACGGCTCGAGCTACGAGGACATCCCCCGCCGGGTTCCCGACGCGACGAAGATGGAAACCATTCTCGGTGTGCGCACCGATACGACGCTGCGTGACGGTCTCGCGCGCACCATCGAATGGTTCCGCAACCAGCAGTAGCAACCGGTAACCCCAAAGCGAAAAAAGGGGAAAATCTCGCGCAAAGGCGCAAAGACGCACAGGCCAAGCCGCCAGGAGCGAATCCGATCGAGGGATTCAAGCTCAAGAGCAAGGCCGTGGATGTAAAGCAGGTTCTCCGATTCTCGGCGTCTTTCTTTGCGGCTTGGCGTCTTTGCGTGAGTTTTGTCTTTGGATTGAGGCGAAGTAGGTGGTGAATCAGATTCAGCTCGGTTTGAAAGTCGATGTCTGCACCCACGCCGGCTTGCAGCACGGCGTGCCGGCGCTCATGCGTCTGTTCGACGCGCTCAACGTGCGCGCCAGCTTCTTCATTGCCGGCGGTCCCGATCACTCGGGGCGCGCCATCCGCCGGGTGTTTCGCCGCGGCTTCCTGACCAAGATGCTGCGCACCAATGCCGTCGGCACCTATGGCTGGCGCACGCTGCTCTACGGCACGCTGCTGCCGGGGCCGCAGATTGCCAGCTCGTTTCCGGAGACGTTGCGGGCATTGGTCCGCGCCGGGCACGAAGTCGGGATGCACGGCTACGACCACGTCTACTGGCAGGATGCGCTGCCGGGTCTGCCGGCGCCCGCGGTTGCCGTCGAGATCGCGCGCGCGCAAACGGTCTTCGGCGAGATCCTCGGCACCGCGCCGCGCGCGTTCGGAGCGCCGGGGTGGCAGTGTACGGCCGCCAGCTTCGCCAGTGAAGATGCGTTGCATCTCGCCTACCACAGCGACACGCGCGGTGTCTCGCCGTTTCGTCCGGAGATGGACGGGCAGCGCTTCGAAACGATCGACATTCCGACCACGCTGCTGACGTTGGATGAAACCTATGGCCAGGTGGGCAGCACGGCGCGTGAGCTGACGGCGTACTATCGGCAGCGGTTGCATCCCGGACTGAACGTCTACACCGCGCATGCCGAGATGGAGGGGCGGCAGCAGCTGCCGTTGTTGCGCGATTGGTTGGAAGCGGCGCGCGCCGAGGCCGAGGTATTGCGTCTCATCGATGTCGCCGATCGCCTCGGTGACGTGCCCAGCGCCACGGTCGTCGCCGGCCCGATCAGCGGCCGGCACGGCACCGTGGCGTGGCAGGAGCGCCCGCGTGAGTGATCCGGAATCCGTTGCGTCGCGCCAACAAGATCAAGCGGCCGACTTGCCAACACCCTCACCCCCTGACCCCCTCTCCCAAGAGCGGGAGAGGGGGGAATCCGACATTCCCCTCTCCCATTTTGGGAGAGGGGCCAGGGGTGAGGGTGATCCCGATGGACCGCTGCCTATGGCAGGTGGCGTGCGTCTGCGGATCCCATGGTGGATGCTCTGCCCCTTCGCCGTGGCCATTGTTGCGTCCTATCTCCTCTTGCTTGGTCATGCCCCACTCGCCGAGCCGGACGAGCCGCGCTATGGCGAAATCGCCCGCGAGATGTTGGTGCTGCGCGATTGGATCACGCCGCATCTGAACTACGTCAAGTATTTCGAGAAGCCGCCGCTGGTCTACTGGTTGACGGCGATCGATATGCACTTCTTCGGTGCCAGCGAGCTCGTTGTGCGCCTCTGGCCGGCGCTGCTCGGATTACTCGGCATCGGTATCGCAGATGCGCTGGGCCGCTCGATGTACAGCCGGTGGAGCGGACACGTCGCGGCGGCGCTGCTGGCGACGACTCCGTTGTATTTCGGGTTGAGCCAGATCGTCATCCTCGACATGCCGCTGAGCACGATGATGACGGTGGCGCTGGCAGCATTCTGGTTTGCCTACACGGCGGCGGATCGCCCACGCCTGCGGCGGACGTGCGTCTCGATCCTGTACGTCGCGACGGCGCTGGCGGTGCTGATCAAGGGCCCGGTGGCGATTCTGCTCACCGGCGGCATCATCGTCGCTTTTCTGCTGGTGCGCTGGGACCTGGGTGCGTTGCGCTGGGCGATTTCGCCGCGCAATGCGGCGCTGTTCCTGCTCATCGCGTTGCCGTGGTTTGTTCTCGTCAGTTACCGCAATCCGGAGTTCATCGACTTCTTCATCGTCAAACAACACCTGGCCCGCTACCTCACGCCCAACGAACACCAGCAGTCGAACTGGTTCTTCGTGCCCATCGTCGGGGCCGGCATGCTGCCGTGGAGCATGTTTCTCCTCGCGCCGCGTGCACTCGGCCGCTTTGCCATGCGGCTGCTCAAGCGGCAAACCTCGGCGGCAACGCTCTTCTGTGTGCTCTGGGCGGGCGTGGTGTTCGTGTTCTTCAGTCTCTCGGGCTCGAAGTTGGCGACATACATTCTGCCGATGTTCTGTCCGCTGGCGCTGCTGGCGGCACGCTTCTTCGAACAGGTGATTGCGGACGGGCGGACCCCCCTGTTGCGTCGGGGCTGCGTCGCATTGACGGTGTTTGCATTGGTGTTGGCGATCGCTGCCGACGTCACGGCTCTCGTCGCGAACGATGAGCGGATCCGCATGGTGCTGCCGTACGCGTGGAGCGGCGCCACGGTGCTGTTACTGGCCGCTGCCACGGCGTTCACCCTTGCGCGTCGCAACATGCAGCAAGCGAGCTTAGCGACACTCGTGCTTGGCATGCTGCTGCTGCAAGCGGTCGCGATCAGCGGTCGCGGTGTGGCGGCGGAGTACCGCCCCCTGGGCCTGGCCATCGGCGCGCAGGCGAAGCCGGACGACCTGGTGGTCAGCTATCGCCACTACGTGCAAGGCATCGCGTTCTACGCGCGGCGCCGTGTCGTCATGGTTGGTGGACGCGGGGAGCTCGACTTCGGTAGCCAGCAAGGCGATCAGCAGGCGTTTTTCTGGAGCACGGACGAGCCGCTACTTGACGCGTGGCGCTCTGATCGGCACCTGTTTCTCGTGATTAATCGATCGGAGCTCGAAGAGCTGGGCCCCGCCTTGCAACCGCCACCTCGACAGATCGCGGCGCACGGCAAGAAGGTCGTCGTCGTCAATTTTCGGTGACGATGGAATCCGAACGTCTACCGCCTGATGCGCCCATTCCGCCGGCTGCGCACTCCACGACCGATGCGGCGGTGCCGTCCGCACCGATCCCCGCGCCGCCTGGAAGGCGATGGCCTGCGCTGACGATCGTGCTTTACAGCACCATCGTCCTGATTGCGTGGCTGACCCTGGAGCTGTGGGGGCTGGGCGCCGGTCCTTTCCATACCAAGGGTGAGCCGCGTGAGGCGTTGGTGGTGTGGGAGATGACCCACCACGGCGGCTGGATCTTGCCGGAACGCAACGGTACTGAGCTGCCTTCGAAGCCACCATTGTTTCACTGGCTCGGCGCCGTGACCTCGATGCTCCATGGCAATACCGATGAATGGAGCATTCGCCTCCCATCGGCAGTGACCTCGCTTGTGGCCCTGCTGTGCGTGTTTGCGGCAGGGTGCATCTTATGGAACCCACGCGCCGGATTGCTCAGCACGTTGCTGCTGATGACCACCTTCGAGTGGGCGCGAGCTGCCACCAATGCGCGCGTCGACATGACACTGACGCTCGGTCTGCAGCTGGCCTTCCTCGGTCTTTTGTTCTTCCTTCGGCAACGTCGCGCGGTGTGGCTGGTCCCCATGTACCTCGGCATCACGCTGGCCGTGCTTGGCAAAGGCCCGGTCGGTGTGGCGCTGCCCGGCCTGGTGGCGCTGGCAATGGTCGCGTTCGCTTGGGACATTGCACCGTTGCGCCGCATGCGGCTCCTCACGGGGGCCCTCGTAGTCGCCGTTGGGGCCGGGACGTGGTACCTGCTGGCGCTGCTGATCGGCGGCTACGACTTCTTCAACAAGCAGATCCTCAAGGAAAACCTGTTCACCTTCGTCGATAATCCGGACGTTCACTACGGCGGCCATCGGCACCCTGCGTTCTATATGGTTGGTGCGTTGCTCGCCGGCGTGCTGCCGTGGACCGTCTGCCTGCCCGGCGTCGCCACGCGGCTCTGGCGTGAGCGCGGCGCGCTCACGCGCGACGATGTCCGCGTATACCTGCTGGTGTGGGGCGCGATCGTCTTTGCCTTCTTCGCCGTCGCTGCGAGCAAGCGCAGTGTCTATCTGTTGGCGATGTACCCGGCGCTGGCGTTGCTGCTGGGATGGTGGTGGGACGAGACAGCACGTGTCCCGCAGGCGGAGAGCCGCTGGAATGCCACCATCGTAAGCTGGTTCGGGTGGATCTTGTTCGGGGTCTTGGTGCCGCTCGTGCTGGTGGTGTTGCTAGAGGCCCTTGGCGTGCCGCTCGCCGTCACCGTCGGGAAATGGCTGCCGGCCGACGCAGGCAGCTACTGCGCCTTGACCAGCGACGTCATCCGCAGCGACCGTTGGCGGCTGCTTGGCCTGCTGGTGGCGTCCGCCGGCGCGCTGTACAGCATGCTGCGCGCGGCCCGCGAACGACAGTGGTTGGGCATCTTCGCCGGCCTGTGGGCTACCACGGCATTAGTACTTATGGCGGTGCGTTTGAGCATTCTGCCGGCAGTTGCCGAGCGCTTGAGTCTCCGTGATTTCATGGCCGAGGTGCGGCACACCGTAGGCGCCGATGGCGGTCTGGCCTTCTACAAAACCTTCGACTACGGCGCAGTCTTCTATTGGCAGGGGCACATCCCGATTTTTGAAGGAGAGTGGCCCGCCGGCGCACCGCAATATCTGCTCGTGCAGAAGAGCGATTGGCCGGACTTGAACGTGACCGCACAGGGCCAGTTCGAAGCGATCACCCTGCCGCCTGATCGAGATCAGTTCAGCGAGCTTGTGCTGATCCGCCGCCGCGGTGCACAATAGGCGGCCCACAGGGTCTCCAATGCCCCTGACATCTGAGACGCACGCCAGCACGGTTCCTTTACTGGACCTGAAGCGCGAATACGCGGCGATCGCCGCGGAGATTCAGCAGGCTTGGGTGAGGGCGCTGTCCACCATGCACCTGTTGAAAGGCGAAAACGTTGCCGCCTTCGAACGCGAGATCGCCGCGTATATCGGCGTCCCGTATGCGTGCGGCGCGGCTTCGGGAACCGATGCCTTGCTGCTCGGCCTGCTCAGCCTGGGCATCGGCGCAGGTGATGAGATCATTGTCCACGCCAATGCGTTCGTTGCGGCAGTCGAGGCGGTGCACCACGCCGGTGCCCAGCCGGTGCTGGTCGACGTTGAAGTCGACGGGCTCGGCCCGGATGCCGACGCGGTTGCGAATGCCGTTTCCCCGCGTACCCGGGCGATCATGGTGACGCACATGTATGGCTCGCCGTTGGCGCTGTCTCGTATCGAGGCGCTGGCTACCCGGCAGGGCTTGGTGATCATCGAAGATGGTTCGCATG
>CAZTDK010000436.1:0-5967 GCA_964611965.1 uncultured Binatia bacterium (SeqCode)
TATTCCTGCTCGACGATCGCTATTGTGGCGTAGCCCAACGACAAGAGACGCTGGATGAGTTGCTCGGCCTCCACATCGCTCACGACTTGGACAGCCAGATCGACATCGCGCGTCAGGCGTGGCTCCGCTCGCGCCGACACCGCCAGCCCGCCAACCAAAGCGACGTGCGCGCCGCATTGATCGAGGTGCCCCAGCAGGACGGCGAGTGCGGTGGCGAGTCGGTTCATGACTTAGGCCGGGGCCAGGCGGTGGGCCGGCCGACGGCGTCGCCAAACTCGGCACCTGGCCGTTCACAAAGCCACGCAGCGAGCCGTCCTTCGATCTCTTCCGCGCTTGCAGACGGATGGCGGCGGCGCAGGTTCTGCCGCATGATCGACTCGCCGGCTTCGAACAGGTCGAACGCAAGCCGCAAGCGCTCCACGGCTTCCGCGCCCGAGGCGGGGGTCTTCCGAACGGTCGTGGGGTTCGGAGTTGGTCGAGGCCGCATCATGGGTCTCGGTAGTACGAAGGGGGGCGGCGCTCTCACTCCTCTTCGACCGGATCGGTCAGCAGCACGACGTTGCCGTCTTCCTCCTCTTCCTTCTCCGCCAGCCGTGCGACGCCGACGACCTTCTCGCCCTCGGTGAGGTCGATGAGGCGCACGCCCTGGGTGTTGCGGCCGATGACGGAGATGCCGCGTACGGGGGTGCGGATCACCTTGCCGCCATCGGTGACCAACATGATGTCGTCGTCGTCGCTGACCATGCGCACGGCGACGACCGGGCCGGTCTTGTCGGTCACCTTCATGGTGATTACGCCTTTGCCGCCGCGTGACTGCAGACGGTACTCGTCCCACTCGGTACGCTTGCCATAGCCGTGCTCGGCAACGGCGAGCAGCGTGCCGCCGGGGCTGGCGACGGCGACGCCGACGACGCTGTCGCCTGGCTCCAATGTGATGCCGCGCACGCCGCCGGCGTTGCGCCCCATGGGCCGGACGTCTTCCTCCTTGAACCGAATCGCCTGACCGTCGCGCGTCGACAGAATCACCTCTTGCTGTCCGTCGGTGAGGCGCACGCCGATGACCTCGTCGCCGTCGTCAATGTTGATGGCGATGATGCCTGCCTTGCGCGGGTTCGCGTAGGCCATCAGCTCGGTCTTTTTCACAGTGCCATTCTTCGTGGCGAAGAAGATGTTGCGTCCCTCCTGGAACTCACGCACCGGCAGGAAGGCGGAGATCTTCTCGTCCTTCTCCAGGTTGAGCAGGTTGACGATCGCCTTGCCGCGCGCCGCGCGGCCAGCCTGCGGCAGCTCGTGCACCTTGATCCAGAACACCTTTCCGGTCGTGGTGAAGAACAGGATGAACGAGTGGGTCGAAGCAACGAAGAGATCTTCGACGAAGTCCTCCTCCTTCGTCGTGGCGCCCAACTTGCCGCGGCCGCCGCGGCGTTGCGCGCGGTACAGGGTGACGGCGTTGCGCTTGATGTAGCCCTCGTGGCTGATCGTCACCACCATGTCTTCTTCGACGATCATATCCTCGATGGAAATCTCGGTGCTTTCGTCGACGATCTGGGTGCGGCGCTCGTCGGCGTGCAGCTGCTTGACCTCCTCGAGCTCGGCGCTGACGATCTTGTAGACCTCGTGCTCGTCGCCGAGGATCTCCTTGTAGCGCGCGATTTGTTTGAGCACCTCCTCGCGCTCCTGGAGGATCTTGTCGCGCTCCAATCCGGTGAGGCGCTGCAGGCGCATGTCGAGGATGGCCTGCGCTTGAATGTCGGAGAGTTGGAACTGCTGCACGAGGCCGACCTTCGCCGTGGCCGGGTCTTTGGCGGCGCGGATTAGCTTGATCACCGCGTCGAGGTTGTCGAGCGCGATCTTCAGGCCGTCGAGGATGTGCAAACGCTCCTCGGCTTTGCGTAGCTCGAAGACCGTGCGCCGGGTGACCACCTCCTTGCGGTGGCCGATGAAGACCTGCAAGGCGTCCTTGAGGGTGAGTAGCTTCGGCCGGTTGTCGACGATCGCCAGCATGATGATGCCGAAGGAATCCTGCATCGGCGTCAGCTTGTAGAGCTGGTTGAGCACGATGTCCGGGTTGGCATCGCGCTTCAACTCGATGACGATGCGCATGCCGTCGCGGTCCGACTCGTCGCGCAGATCGGAGATGCCGTCGATGCGCTTGTCGTTCACCAACTCGGCCATGCGCTCGATCAGGCGCGCCTTGTTCACCTGGTACGGGATCTCCTTGACGATGATCGATACGCGACCGGTGCGCTTGTCGGTTTCGGTGCCGGCGCGTGCGCGCAGCTGCAGGATGCCCCTGCCGGTATGATAGGCCTCGCGGATCGCGTTCTTGCCGTGAATGAACCCGGCGGTCGGGAAGTCGGGGCCGGGAATGTACTGCATCAGCTCGGCGATGCTGAGGTTCGGGTTGGCGATCAGCGCGATCAGCCCGTCGATGACTTCGCCGAGATTGTGCGGTGGGATGTTGGTTGCCATGCCGACGGCGATGCCGGAGGAGCCGTTGACCAACAAGTTGGGAATGCGCGCTGGGAGGACGACGGGTTCTTTGAGCGTCTCGTCGTAGTTGGGGACGAAGTCGACGGTTTCCTTGTCCAGGTCGGCGAGTAACTCGCTGGCGATGCGCGCCATGCGGATCTCGGTGTAACGCATGGCCGCGGGAGGATCGCCGTCGACCGAGCCGAAGTTGCCCTGGCCGTCGACCAGCGGGTAGCGCATCGAGAAGTCCTGCGCCATGCGCACGATGGTGTCGTAGACGGCGACGTCGCCGTGCGGATGATATTTACCGATGACATCACCGACGACACGGGCCGACTTCTTGTACCCCCGATTCCACTCGAGCCCGAGGTCGTACATGGCATAGAGCACGCGGTGGTGCACCGGCTTGAGCCCGTCGCGCGCGTCCGGCAGGGCGCGACCGATGATGACGGACATCGCGTAGTCCATGTAGGACTGGCGAATTTCGTCTTCGATGTTGATCGGTATCTTATTGCCTTTGAGTGCTGCGTCCATTGCAATCCGCTTGTCGCACGTCGCTGGTGGCTGGTGGTGGTTGGTGGGCGGGGCGGACTACATGCGACCCAGCCACGCGCGACCGAACTAGATGTCCAGATTCCTGACGTTGAGTGCGTTCTCTTCGATGAATTTCCGCCGCGGCTCCACCTCGTCCCCCATCAGCGTCGAGAAGATATCGTCAGCTTCGTAGCCGTCCTCGATCTTGACCTGCAGCAGCGTGCGGGTCTCCGGGTTCATCGTGGTTTCCCAGAGCTGCTCTGGGTTCATTTCGCCGAGGCCTTTGTAGCGCTGGATGTCGAGGCCCTTGCGAGCTTGGGCGATGATTCGCTGCACGGCTTCGCGCAAGCTGGGCGTGTCGCTTTGTTTGTCACCCTCGGCGATGGCGAACGGCGGTTGGCCCAGGGCGCGCAGATCATTGGCGAGCCGCCGCAACTCTTCGAACTCGGGTGTGAGGCAGAATTTGGTGTCGACCACCGTCAGCTCGCTGCTGCCATTCATGCGGCTGCGCACGTTGATCTGGAAGCACCCATGCTCTGGATCCTCAACGACCTCTATCGTCAGCGGTTGCAGCTCGGGTGCGACTTGCGCCAAGCGAGCCGTCACATCAGCGACGAGGGCGTTCAGCGTCGGACGATCGGACAGGACGTCCCGGCTCATGCGCGCGTCACGGACCAGCGCGGCGACCACGTGGCGATTCTTGTGCTGCCGTTCCACGATATCGAGGATACGTTCGAGGCGAAGCACCTTCTTGACGACATTCTTGAGAGGGATCCCGGTGACGCCGCCGCCATTGCCTTGCGCGCTCAACGTGACGTCCTCGGTCCCGAGCTCGATCAGGTGATCCTCCAGCGCCGCATCATCTTTCAGGTAGCGCTCCGCCTTTCCCTTCTTCACTTTGTAAAGGGGTGGCTGCGCGATGTAGACGTAGCCCTGGTCGATAAGCTCCTGAAACTGGCGATAGAAGAGCGTCAGCAACAGCGTGCGGATGTGCGAGCCGTCGACGTCGGCATCGGTCATGATGATGATCGTGTGGTAGCGCAGCTTGGTCAGGTCGCGGTCTTCTTTGCCGACACCGGTGCCGAGCGCCGTAATCAGGAGGCGAATCTCCTGCGACGAGATCATCTTGTCGAAGCGTGCTTTTTCGACGTTGAGGATCTTGCCGCGCAACGGCAGGATCGCCTGGTTCTTGCGGTCGCGGCCCTGCTTGGCCGAGCCGCCGGCGGAATCACCCTCGACAATGAAGATCTCGGACAGCGCCGGGTCGCGTTCTTGGCAATCCGCCAGCTTGCCGGGAAGCGAGCCTGAGTCCAAGGCGCCCTTGCGCCGCGCCAGTTCCTTCGCTTTGCGGGTAGCCTCGCGAACCCGCGCCGCGTCGAGGCCCTTCATGGCGATCTTCTTCGCATCCGCCGGATGCTCTTCGAGGTACTCGCCAAGCTTTTCATTGACTAGCGCCTCAACGAAGCCCTTCACTTCGCTGTTGCCTAGCTTGGTCTTGGTCTGGCCTTCGAATTGCGGCTTCCGAACCTTGACGCTGATGACGGCGGTGATGCCTTCGCGGATATCCTCGCCCTGGAGCGCCTCGCCCTCCTTCTTGAGCAGGCCACTCGATGAGGCATAGGTGTTGATTGTGCGCGTCAAGGCGGCCTTGAAGCCGATCATGTGGGTGCCGCCCTCGATGGTGTTGATGTTATTGGCGAACGAGTAGACGTTCTCGGCGTAACCCTCGTTCCACTGCATCGCGACCTCGACCTCAAAGCCCTCGCGCGCGCCGTGCAGGTAGACCACCTGCGAATGAATCGGCGTCTTGGCGCGGTTGAGGTGCTTGACGAACTCCTCGATGCCCCCCTTGTAGAAGAACTCATGCTGCTTTTGTGTGCGCTGGTCGTCGATGCTGATACGTACGCCGCGATTGAGAAATGCCAACTCGCGGAGCCGCTGCGAGAGAATGTCGAAGCTGAAGTCCGTCTGCTCGAAGATGAGCACATCGGGCTTGAAGGTAACCTTGGTGCCGCGTTGCTTTGTGGTGCCGACCTCCTTAAGCGGTGCGTCCGGCTTGCCGCGTTGGTAGCGCTGGCTGTAGACCTTGCCGTCCCGCTTGATCTCGACCTCAAGAGCTTCTGAGAGCGCGTTCACGACGGAGACGCCGACGCCGTGCAAGCCGCCAGAAACTTTGTAGGCACCGTGGTCGAACTTACCGCCAGCATGCAACTTGGTCAGTACCACCTCAGTCGCAGAGATGCCCTCCCCAGCATGAAGGTCCACGGGGATGCCACGGCCGTTGTCTTCAACAGTGACCGAGCCGTCGATATGGACGGTGACCTTTATCTCGTCGCAGAATCCGCCAAGCGCCTCGTCAATTGAGTTGTCGACGACTTCGAACACGAGGTGATGCAACCCGCGTTCCGCTGTATCGCCGATGTACATTCCCGGGCGTTTGCGGACCGCATCGAGACCTTCGAGCACTTTGATTTGATCAGCGCGATAATCTTTTTCGTCTTGATCTGCTTGCACAAAATCCACACCCTCTGACAGCAACATCCCACCGGGAAAAGAGGCTTTGTTTGCTGCATTGATGCTAGCAGAGCCCAGCCCTTCGGTAAAGGGCGTGGCTTATAAATTTACCTTTATTATTCAATGAGTTACGAGAATTTATTGGGTCATATGATGACCCGTTTTGGCGGGTCAAAATTGGCCCACAGACGGGCGTCTGGCGCCCCCGACAATCGTTGTGATTTTCGGCAGTCCTGAAGCGCCGCGCCAACGGGGCGGATGATCACTGCGAAGGGCGGCAGCCGCAGACCCTAGAGCCGCATCGGCATCACGACATACAAGAAGTCGGTGTCGCCTTCGCAGCGGAGAACACCCGGACTCACCTCGTCATTGAAGCTGATTTCAACATGTGCTGACGGCTGCAGTATTCCCAGCACGTCCATCAGGTACTTTGCGTTGAACCCGATG
>CAZTDK010000437.1:0-5966 GCA_964611965.1 uncultured Binatia bacterium (SeqCode)
CACAGCACCCGCTTCTTGGGCCACTGGAGTGATCGACACTATTGTCGGTGGTGCCAACGGCGACGGCTTGCCCGCTGCGGTCGCCAAGATCGCTCCAGAGGGAATGGATCGCGACAGTAGCGGGAATTTCTATATCGCCGATAGCGGCGGCAACCGCATCCGACGGATCGATGCAAGCACCAATATTATTACGACTATCGCCGGCAACGGCACCGCTGGCTTCAGCGGTGATAACGGGCCCGCAACCGCCGCGATGCTTAACTCCCCAAGTGGCCTGGTCGTCGATACCGCCGGCAACGTCTATTTTTCGGATGAAACCAACCACCGCGTACGGCGTATTGATGGCCACAGCGGCATAATCACGACGTTTGCGGGGAACGGCAGCACCACATTCAACAGCGACGGCATTCCCGCCACCAGCGCAAGCCTTTACTACCCGGAGGGGTTGGCGCTCCTTCCAGACGGTAGTCTGTTGATCGCCGACAGTCAGCATTTTCGGATCCGCAAGGTCAGTACAAATGGCATCATCACCACGGTTGCAGGCGCCGGCAATAGTTTCGTTCCCCTCGGCGACAACGGCCCGGCCACCAGCGCGCTGCTTTCGAACCCGGTCGATGTCGGCACCGACACTCAAGGGAATTTCTACATCGCTGACGCAGGCATCTGTCGTATCCGACGCGTCGACGCTGTCACGCAAATCATCACGACGGTGGCCGGTGGAGCCGGCGGCGGTGCCACAATCTGTTCGGATGCCGGCGACAACGGGCCGGCGATCAACGCGGACATCAATGGCCCGTCGCGCATCGCGGTGACGACTCGGCACATTTATATCGCCGAACAGTCGAAGCGCGTGCGCGACCTTGATTTGACCACCGGCATGATCACGACGAATGCTGGGACCGGCAGCACCGGATCCAGCGGCGACGGCGGTCTCGCAACCCACGCGACTTTCACGGACATCAGCGGCGTATGGGCCGACGATCTGGGCAACATTCGAATCGCCGATGCAGGAGCACGAAACGTCCGCCTCGTCAACGCAACCGGCATCATCGACACGATCGTTGGTGGCGCCAACGGCGATGGTCTGCCGGCAGAAGAGGCCGTCCTTGCTCCTCAGGGAATGGACTGGGACGCTCACGGTAATCTCTACATCGTCGATACCACGGGCAACTGCATCCGGCGTATCGATGCGGTGACCAACATCATCACCACCATCGCCGGCACCGGTGCGGCCGGCTTCGGTGGTGACAATGGGCCGGCAATTGCCGCCACGCTCAATAACCCGACCGCGATCGCCGTCGACAGCGCCGGCAACCTGTACGTCTCGGATGAACGGAACCACCGCGTGCGCCGCGTCGACGGCCGCAGCGGCGTAATCACCACGTTCGCGGGTAACGGTAGTTCGACATACAACGGCGACGGCATCGCCGCCACCGCCGCCAGCCTCTACTACCCTGAGGGTTTGGCGCTGGTTCCAGACGGCAGCCTATTGATCGCCGACAGCGACCACCTGCGCGTTCGCAAAGTAAGTCCGAGCGGTATCATCAGCACAGTTGCTGGTACAGGCAACAGTTTTGGGCCGGCCAACCTCGGCGATGGCGGCCCGGCGACCAGCGCAGTGCTTGTCTACCCCGTGGACGTCACCGTCGACTCGGCAGGCAACTTCTATATCACGGATGCAACCACCTGCATTGTCTGGCGAGTCGATGCGACCACCCGAATCATTTCGAGGATCGCTGGCGGTGCCGGATCAGGCTCAAGTATCTGCGCCTATAGAGGGGACGGTGGCCCCGCGCTTCTCGCCAGCCTGAACAACCCACAGAGCGCCGTGGTGGACTCCAACGGCATCGTATACATTGCCGAGCCACAAGCGCCGCGCGTGCGCGCAGTCGACCCGACGACGGGTGTCATCACCACCGCTGCCGGGACCGGCGTGTCTTCCTATTCCGGCGATGGTGGCGACCCCACACGCGCCACTTTTGTACACCTGGGCGGGTTGCTCCTCGACACCAGCAACTCGCTGTACATCGCCGATAGAGACGGCGGCAACGTGCGACGCATCCTGTGGTCGGGGACGCTGGCGAGTCCGACGCCGACCCGTACGCCAAGCCCGCTCCCCACATCCACCGCTGTTTTGCCCACGGCCACACGCACGCCGACCTCGACGCCGACAAGCACGCCGCCACGGACGCCGACGCCAATCGTCGGTGTGTCAGGCCGGGTGCTCTACTACAGCAACGGTGCCGCGGTAAGTAACGCCACACTCCAGCTCACCGCTCCGCTGCTCGGAACCGTGGCGCAAACCCAGAGCGACACCAGCGGTCAATATTCCCTGAGCGGACTGAATGTGGGCTCATTCAGTCTTCGAGCCCAAAAAACTGGAGATCTCTCCGCCGGAATCAGCGCGCTCGACGCGGTCTATGTGCTCGAAGCACTCAGTGGGACCCGCACGCTGAGCTCCGCCCAGATGCTCGCCTGTGACGTCACCGGCAACGGTTCGCTGAGCTCTCTCGACGCATCCGTCATCCTGCAATACAAGTCAGGCCTCATCCCGACCCTCCCGGTCGCCCAAACCTGTGCCTCGGACTGGGCATTCGTGCCCGCTCCCCAGTCGGCACCGATACAAACCATTGCACCGCTGATGCGGCCAGGCAGCTGTCAGGCAGGAGCCGTCACCTTCAACCCACTGGCGGGTCTCACCGCCGGAATAGATTTCTCCGCCGTTCTCTTCGGCGACTGTACCGGCAATTGGCAGCCCGGCGCCGGAGCAGGTGCGGCATTGAGCGCCTTCGGCATGTACACGCCCAAGACGGCCTCTGCCGGACACCTCGGACGTGTGCGGCGCCACGGCCGCCGGATCAGCGTTCCCCTCTACGTGCAAGCGGACGGTGGTTTCCAGAGTCTCGACGCGCAGTTTACCTACGACCCAACGGTTCTCAGTGCCGTGCGCGTGCGACTCTCCGGTACGACGCAGGGTGCCTTGATGGCAGCCAACACAACTATTCCCGGACAAGTCGTGATCGCGCTCGCGAGCGCGACACGCCTCCCCGCTGGTCAGGTCTTGTCGCTCGAGTTTAACTCGGCGAACGCGCGCCTGACTAGCAACTCGATCCAGATCGCACACGTCGCGGCAAACTGAGCGTCGCCGGCCTCCGACTCTCGCAGCCCATCCACGCATGCGGGTTTGCCGCGCCGAGCTGCAGGCGTGGCCAGCACAAAACACTCATAGGACCGGGCAGCGCACGCCCCCAGGACCTGCGGTCGGCGTCTTTTCTATGGACCGCTCCCCCATCGGGGAGCCTCAGGCACAGGATTGGTCGCTAGGCACTGCCAAGTCCGACAAGCTGCTAGCAAGCCTAACGCGAAGATGCGGCTTTTTTTGCTGCCTTACGCTTGTGACGCGGTTGCCGCGTGAACACCACAGGCACGGTGGCGCTGCTGGTCACGAGCTCCGGCGCCGTGCGCCCCAACAATTGATTGAAGTGAATCCCCGCCCAAATGGCGAACGGGAACAACTGCGTATCCATGGCCTCAGTAAACGCGTCGCCGAATTGGTATAACCAACGGGCAAGGCCGCCGTAGCCCGTGGGTGGATAACTCGCATAGGTCGACTTGACCGTCACCGCAATGTCGAGCACCTGCAGGAGCAATGCTATCGCCAAGGCGACGCCGAGGCGGCCGTAGCGCTGTGCAGTGCTGCGTGCCGGCGTCGCCAACATCAAGGGAATCAGCAGCACCAGGTTGGCCTGCACCCATTCTGCCGGAATCCCCGACTGCACCTCCGGAAAGACGCGGTGCGCAAAGAAAATCGCCGGTCGGTCTTCCTGCGTTTGCCGCACCTCCATCAGGGTCACCTGACCGTGCGGATCGCTGATGCTCTCGGTGACGTGCAGAAAGCCGCGGGTGACCGTCGCCAGCAGCTGCGTGTACAGCGGCGCAATCGGTATCCACAACAGGTACGTAACGAAAAACCAAGCCAACAGGCGGGCAAGGAAGACGAGGGGCTTAATGCCGAGGCGCATCGGCAAATCGTCCCGCCCAGAAAATCCAGGTGGCCACGGCGATGCAGATCACCAACGCCTGGGCGACGTAGACGTGTGTGTCATGGAAGTATTGGTGTGCAAACAAGCCGACCAGAAACAGCACGACGACGCGGATGAGATTCACGAGGTGAATGATTCCCATGCCCAACACGCTTCCGATAGCCTTCGCGCGCAGGTTTGTCGGATACGCGAGCACCGCGGACAGATAAATCATGCTCGGCACCGCCCCCGAACACGCCGGGCTCACGTCGACGATGAAATTGCCCGATGCCAGGTTGGTGCCGTCGATGCGTACCGGAAACCCACCCAGCAAACCCAGCCCGCGCAGGAAGACCCAACTCATCCACGCGCTGACCTGGGCCAGCAATGACGCCACGTCGAAACGCTCGACGATCGGATTGTACGTCATCACCGTGAAGAAGACCGCGATCAAGGAGACGAACGTGCCAACGACTCGAATCGTGATCCAGTGCGGGCCAAGGAATGCCTTCAGACGCTTCAACATTTGCGGGTCGCCGTTGGGTGCGGCGAATCTTTACGGTGGGACCGCTTAAAGTCAAGGTCGTGTTTTGCAAACGGCGCAATCGCCTGGAAGCCCGGACGCTTTGACATCCCGCGCACCTGTCCCTATGGTCTCGCAGCGCATGAAAGCTCGCTTGGCCGCCCTGATCCGCTTTCTTCGACGTCTGGTGGCGCTGCTCGCAACGGCGCTGCTGCTGTTGGTTGTCGCCGCGAGTCTCGCGCTCTATCTCGCCGCTACCGGTACGAGTATGCCGATGCTGCGCGCCATGACCGCCAAGGTCGGCGCGTTGATCGCCGGGCAGCACACGGACCGCCTTGCGCTGGACGTCCACGTCGTGCCCAAGGAAGCGCGCCTCCTCGGCCGCGCCACACTCAGCGTGCACAGCACGGACGCACCGCGACAGCGTTTCTATTTCTTGCTCAATCCCGACCTGCACATTCGTAACCTGCACGTCAGCGGCATCGACGCCGCTGCGCCGACGCCGCAGGTGTACCAATTGTCGTTGCTCACGGTGGTCGATCTCGGCCAACCGCTCGCCAAGGACACCAGCGTCGACCTCACTTTCGACTACGAGGGGACTTTCAGCGGTAGCATGCTCGGCGGCGCATCGGCCATCGTCAATCTCCAGCAGGTCATGCTCAACGCAGACAGTTTCTGGTACCCGAACGACGTGCAAGGCGCTTTCACCGCCGATGTCACGGTGACTCTGCCGATGGGCATGACGCTGGTGCACAACGGCACCAATGCCACACGCGTGCAGCGCGGCGACGTCCAGCAGGTCCATTGGATCAGCGAGCGTCCGATCGCCGGTTTGTCGCTGGTTGCCGGCCCGTATCGCCTCACCACCGCCACCGTGGATGGCATGCCGTATCGCCTCTATCTACCCAACAGCATCGAGCTCGACACCAAAGGCATGCTCAAGCTGATGGCTGATGCCAACGGCATCCTCACTCAACGCTACGGCCCGTCCGGCTTCACGCAGCTGACCATGTTCGTGAGCCGTGAGCTGCGGCGCGGCTACAACGACGGCTCCGGATTGATCGGCCTGTCGATCCGCTACGTACGCGCCGGCGACTACGGGTTCGGCGTCATCGCCCACGAGATCGCACACAATTGGTGGGGCGCGACGGTCGCCGAGAAATGGTTGTCACCCGGCAGCGGCGGCGAGTGGATCGTGGAAGGCTTCGCGGAATTCTCCAGTCTCGTGGCCGCAGAGGCCGAGTACGGCGCCGGCGCGCTGACGCGCCGGCTGACCGGCGAGTTCTTCGACCCGAAGCTCCAGGCCACCATCGGCGACATGTCGGTGCTCGACAACGCGCTCGCCGAGACGACGGCGCGTGACACGATCTATCGCAAGGGCGCGTACGTCGCATTCATGCTGCGCCAGGTTATCGGTGACG
>CAZTDK010000438.1:0-5950 GCA_964611965.1 uncultured Binatia bacterium (SeqCode)
GGCGGCGACACCCACGTTGTCGCTGTCCGATGTCATGGAGCGCAGCGAAGAGGCGCGCGGGCGCTTGCAAAGCATCGAGAAGAAGATCCCGCCGCCGGGCAGCTTGCAACAGATGCAGGCGGACTGGGCGCGCCTGGCGAGCATCGTCGACGCAACGGCCGACGAAACCTCCCGGCAACTGGACGACAACCCGCCGCTCAGTGTCCTGTTGGACATCGAGACCCCCTGGCGGCAGATCCGCCCCGAGTTGGTGCAGCGCAAGGAACAGCTGGCGAAGCTCGGCAAGCAGCTGGACGGCGTCGCTGCGGAGATCACGCAGCTGGCCGATGAGACGGAAGAGGTGCACGCGGCGCTGGCGGCGGCGCACGCGCCGCCGGAGGTCATCGAGCGCGACGACAGCCTGCGGCAGGCGGTCGCCGCGCAACGGCAAGATCTGTTGGCCCGCCAGCGCAAGCTGTTGCTGCTGCGCGACCGCGCCACCGCGGCCCTGGCGCATGCCGACGAAGCCATGGCCGACATCGACAGCTTCAGCCAGTCGCGCGTGCAACAGATTTTCGTGTCGGAGACGGTGCCGCTGTGGCGGCAGAAGGTGTTGTGGGACACGGCCACGCTGTTTGCCCAGGTGCGGCAGACCTTGGCGGACTTCGCGCAGCCGTTGCTGCCGTACCTGCGCCACAGTGGGTGGAAGCTGCTGGCGCAGCTGCTGATCTTCGTGCTCACGGCGTTGCTGCTGCGGCAAGGCCGCGCCACGGCGGCCGCGTGGTCGCAACGCGACGTCGTGCTGGAGCGTTTCGTCGGCATTACCCAGCATCCATGGTCGGCGGCGCTGCTGGCAAGTTTGGTGACGATGATACCGATCGAGAGCGACGCTCCGCGTATCATTTGGGTGATTGCCGGTGCCTTGGCCATCCCGGCGACGCTGCGGATTGCCTCCCGGGTCATCGATCCACAGCGCTACTTCCTTGTCTACCTCCTCACCATCTATTCCGGCGTGGCGCTGCTGCGCAGCGTGTTCTCGGCCAGTGCTCCGCTGTTGCAGGGCTGCGTGGCCGTCGAAGCCTTGCTGGCCTGTGGTTTGACGTGGTGGGTCGTTCGCCGACGGGCGGATCGCTTCGGCCCGCGCGCCGCGCACTACGTGCGGACGTATGGCACTCTGGGTGTCGTCCTGCTGGTGACGAATTTCGTCGGAGTGATCTGGGGCTATCTCGATCTGGCGCAGCTCGTGATGTTTGTCACCCTGGGCGGTGCCAGCATCGGCGTGATCCTGCTGATGAGCGCGCGCGTTGCGCTCGGCCTGTCCGCGTACCTGTTGCGGGTGCGGCCGCTCACCGATCTGCGCCTCGTGCGGCGCAATCGGGATCGCATCCTGCGCATCATCACGCGCGCCTTGACGGGCGTGCTCGTCGTCGCGTGGTGCATCCTCGTGCTCCGCGATCTGCGCCTGTTTGATGGGTTCCTGGCGACGCTGCAAGGCGTCATGGACGTGCCCTTCAAACGCGGCGCCATCAGCGTGTCGCTGGGGGACGTGGTTGGGTTCGTGATCACGCTCTGGATCAGCTGGCTGTTGTCGTCATTCATTCGCTTCGTGCTGGATGAGGACATCTATCCGCGCGTCACTCTGCCGCGCGGCGTACCCTACGCGTTGTCCACCTTGCTGCATTACCTGATCCTCGTCTTCGGGTTCTTCGTTGCCCTGGGCGTCCTCGGCGTCGACTTGACCAAGGCGACGATCCTCGCCGGCGCGCTGAGCGTTGGGGTCGGCTTCGGGCTGCAAAACGTGGTGAACAATTTCGTCTCGGGACTCATTCTGCTGTTCGAGCGTCCGGTGCAGGTCGGCGATACGGTCCTGATCCGTGGGGTTGCGGGCGAGATCCAACACATCGGCATCCGCTCGTGCGTTGTCCGGACTGGAGACGGGGCGGAGGTCATTCTTCCCAATGCCGTGCTGATTTCGGATCCGGTCACCAACTACACGATGTCCAACCGGCTGCGGCGCATGACGATTGCCGTCGGTGCGGCGTACGGCAGCGATCCCGCCGTGGTGACCGAGCTGTTGCGCAGCGTGGCGGTGGCGCACGATGGGGTGATCACCTCGCCGGCGCCGTCGTCGCAGTTCACGGGGTTTGGGGACAGTGCCTTGAATTTCCAGCTGCAGGTGTGGACCGATCGCTTTGATTCATGGGGGGCCGTGCAGAGCGAGCTCTATCTCGCCGTCTACAAGGCGCTGACCGATGCCGGCATCCAGATCCCGTTCCCACAGCACGATGTGCACATCGACAACACCGCGCCGCTGCCGGTACGGGTCGTGAGTGGCGATGGCGGGAACGATAAGCCGTAAGCTGCCATCGACAATCCTATTGCGAGCACCTGGTGGAGTGGATCAGTATGCAGTGGTGCAGGTAAACACAACGGAGGCGAGCATGAGAAGCCGATATCTTGGTGCAGCCGCAATTGCAGTCTTGCTTGGCGTCGGGGCCGGCGTGCGCGCGGTGGGCGCGCAGGGGAACTACCCCGATGTGGAAAAGCAGCAGGCGCAGCACGAGCAGAACGTGGAGCAACAGCAGAAACGCAAGGCGCAGCACCGGGCGCAACAGCAGAACCAACGGGAGCGGCAGGCGGAGAAGAATGAGCGCCACGCCGAGAAGCTGAAACAGAAGAACGAGCTCAGATCCGAGGGCGCGGCACCGCGGCCGGTGCCACCGGCGCCATGACGTCGGAGCAGCGAGCATATGGCCGCGCCTCTCGCTGATGGCAGATGGTTCAGGCCATCCGCCATCGGCCATCAGCGAGAGGCGGGCGCTTGAGCCATGAGGTGTGATCGCGAGTGATACGTGTGGCTGCTTGACTTCATCATGTGTTTGGAGGAGGTGGCCGTCCAGATCACTTCAAAGGAGGCGTGACATGCGAGCTGCCCTCATCGTGACTGGTGCCCTGTTTGCCGCTGTGTTCATCACGCAGGTGCACTATGCGACGGCCGAGACCTGCTCGGACGCTTGCAACAAGGCGTACGCCGCCTGCAGCAAGAGCTGTAAGCAGACGGACTGCTATACCCAGTGCATCAATGAAAAGGAGAGCTGCCTGGCGCAGTGTCGCTAGGGCCCGGGCCTGCGGCCGGCGTCTTTTCTAGGGTCCGCTCCCTCCTGCGGGGAGCCTCAGGACAGGATTGGTCGCTGCGAGCTGCCAAGCCCGACACGCTGTTAGTTGGTGCTTGCGGGTTGGTCTGCGCCGACGCGCTTCCACGTGCTGTCGGGATTGAAGGCTTGCATCGCGTGCGCAATGGTTGCCGTCGCCGGTCCCAGGTCCTTCTCGAACACGACGCCGTCGTGATTGACGATGAAGGTCATGATGCCCGAATTGTCGTACTGGGCGGGATAGGCAACCAGGGCAAAGCCGCCCATCATCTTGCCGTGTTCCACTAAGTAGTCGTAGGCGCCGCCCGCGGCGGCGGGTCCTTGCCGCGTGAGAATCCGATAGTAGTACCCGTGGTAGGGCGCTGGCTTCGGGCCACCTTTCATCGCGTATCCGTGGGCCCGCGCGTCGGCGAAGTGGGGACCAAGCGGGCTCTCGTCTTCGCCGGGTTGTGTGTCCCAGTACAGTCCGTCGCGTTTGCCTGGCGTGCTGACGAATTTGCGCGCGTACTCCAGCAGCGTGTCGTGATCCGGATCGCGTTGGTAGTACTCGCGCTGCGCGTCGACGTAGGCGAGGCAGGCCTGAATCGTCGCGAGCTCGTTGGCGCCGATGCGCCGATCCAGAATTTCTTCCTTGCCGGCGTCGGTGTCGAAGCGCCAGCCGGCCGTCGACTTGACCAATGGGATGGGAAACGGCCAGTCGTCCTTGCCGATCTGCAGCACCGCTTGCTTGTCGTCGGCCTTCAGCAGCGAGTGGGCTTCCTGATATGCGTGGACCAAACGTTCGCGGACCTCGCGGTCGGCTACCGCATCGCCGGAGCTGATGAGCGGCTGCGCGCCGCTGCCGAGCACGGCCAGCAGCGCGTGCGTGTCGTGCGCTTCCATCGCTGCGACCAGCGCGTCAACGGCGGCCTCGGGGGTGGCGAAGGACTTCTGGTGCGGCGCGGCGGCCACCCCAGTTCCGGTCCGAAACGCAACCAGCACGAGGCCGAGTACGAATACGGCGGCACGGCGGCGGGTGGCCTGGTGGCCTCGCATGATGCGCACGCGGCCTTCCTGCGCTGGAAAGGATGGGTGAACGGGGTATCGGTGGGCCATGGTTCTCCTCGCGCTTGGTCAGTGCCGGCGTCCGCCACCACCACCACCACCACCACCACCACCGCCACCCCCACCGCCGCCGCGTCCCCTGGCAGCGGCACCACCACCCCCACCGCCGCCGGCCGGCCGACCGCCGCCAGCTGGTCGACCACCGCTGGCCGCCGCGGCGCTCTGGCGGCTGGCGCGCCCGCGATCGCTTTGCGCCCGCGTCTGCTGGCCATTGCCGATACCCTGGAAGGCGGACGGATTCGCGCGCTGAGCGCTGTTGCGCGGTGCGGCGTTCTGCCGCTGCGGAGGCGTCTGCGGGCGCGTCTGCGCGCGCGCTGGCGTCTGGGGGCGCGCCTGCCCGGCGTTGCGCTGCGCGGCCGCGCCGCCTTGGGTGGTGGCGCGGCCGCCGCGATCAGCCGGGCGGGCGGCGGGTCCCTTGAAGTCGTTCGCCGCGCCGCGCGCCAGCTGCTGCTGGCCTTGCTGGGCGCGCCCACGGAATGCTTCGCGCGATTGAACGCCGCTGGCAGTGCCTTTGCCATAGCGCTGCTGGGTTGCCGTATCGCGGTACTGGACGCCCTTGCGGTGATCGACGTTATGCTGCCAGTTGTTATTCGAGATATTGGTTCTATTGTACGAATTGTAGTTGTTGACGTTCACGTTCACGTTGCTGTGTCCCCAGCTGTTCCCCCAATTGCAGTTGCCCCATAGGGCAGCGCCCACGGCCATCCCCGCACCGAACGAAAGCAGCGAGGTCGTGGCGACGTAGCCGGGCGGATAGTAGGAGTACGGGGGATACGCAGGGTAGGGCCAGGCGCCGTACACCACGGTAGGATTGTAGGTCGGGACGTAGACCACCTGCGGATTCGCCTGCTCGATCTTGATCACTTGGGTTTGCGGGGGCGCCTGCTGCACGGTGACGTTTTGCTGAACGGTGGCCGGTACCGACTCGACGACCACTTTCTGCTGCTCGTTCGACGTGAGATTCCCGGCGGCCTGGGCCTTTGCCCGCAACCGCTGCACGGCGTCCATCACGTCCTGCTGCTGCGCCAGGAACGCGTCGCCGAGCTTTTGTGTCCAGTCGAGCTTGTCGTTCATCATGGTCAGCACCTGTGGGAACGCACACAGCGATTTCACGCTCGGATCCCACGGCTGCTGCTGCATGGCGTCTTCGAGCGCCTTGTCCTTCACATTGGGATTCGCTTTCGACCAGCGCGCCGCTTGCACGATCTCCAACGGGTAGGTCGATGCCATCAGCACCTGTGCCAGTAAGGGATCGGGGTAGAGGGCGATCGGTGCCATAACCTGGTCGAGCTCTTCCGGCTTGAACGTCGGCGCGGCCGGTGCTGCCTGTGGTGCGGCGGCGGCTGGCGGCACCGCGGGCGGCGGCGGGGCGTCCAGCGCGGCCAGAGGTGCCGCGCTGGCGAGCATCACGAGCGCTGTCAGCCATGCCGCCGACCGATTCGATATTCTCGTCATGGTGGTCTCCTCGATCGATGTCGGACTCGGGCTCCTGACCGTTTGCGTTCGCCAACACCGTTACGCAACCGAGCTGCGTATCCGTGCAAGAACAAGCAGATCTTACACCACTGCAGAAAAGAAGAAACACATCGCCGAACAGCCCAGGGCGCTTGAGGTTGAGAAGTCGTTGCGGGCAAGTCAAGTTCGGTTTGCTCAAGCGCTTGCCGATAGCTGATCGCTGATGGCGGATGGCCTGAACCATCTGCCATCAGCGATCA
>CAZTDK010000439.1:0-5948 GCA_964611965.1 uncultured Binatia bacterium (SeqCode)
CCCGCGGCCTGGCACCGCCGTGACCTCCGAGTCGATCATCGCCTGGTGTCGCACGCACATGGCCAATTACAAGGTGCCGCGTTACGTGGAGTTGGCGGAGGCACTACCGATGAATGCCTCGGGGAAGGTTACGAAGTTCGTCTTGCGCGAGCGGGCGACGGCGCGCCTCGCCGGGAGGGTCCGTTGAGCCTGCTGCCGCGGCGCGCTGATTTCTCCATCTTGCAGCAAGCGGTGCACGGCCAGCGGCTGGTCTACCTCGACAATGCCGCGACGACACAGAAGCCGCAGCCGGTCATCGACGCCGTGGCCCGCTTCTATGCGTCGCAAAACGCCAACATCAACCGCGGCGTGCACGCGCTGAGCGAGCGCGCCACCGACGCGTACGACGCCGCGCGTCTGACGGCGCAACGGTTCGTGAACGCGCGCGCGGCGCGCGAGATCATCTTCGTGCGTGGCACGACGGAGGCGATCAACCTGGTGGCCTCGAGCTTCGCCAGGCCACGGCTGCAGCCACGCGACGAAATCATCGTGTCGCGGATGGAGCATCACGCCAACATCGTGCCGTGGCAACTGGTCTGCCAGGAGCGCGGTGCGGCGTTGCGGGTCATTCCGATCACCGACGACGGCGAGCTCGAGTTGGAGGGGTACGCGCGTCTCTTCAGCGCGCGCACGAAGCTGGTAGCAATCACGCACGTCTCCAACGCGCTGGGGACGATCAACCCGGTGGAGCAGCTGATTGCCGCGGCGCATGCGCACGATGTTCCGGTGCTCATCGACGGAGCGCAAGCCGCGCCGCATCTGCGTGTGGATGTGCAGGCGCTCGACTGCGACTTCTATGCATTCTCCGGCCACAAGGTCTACGGCCCGACCGGCATTGGGGTGCTGTATGGGAAGGCGGCACTGCTCGACGCCATGCCGCCGTATCAAAGTGGTGGCAGCATGATCCGCTCGGTCAGCTTTGAAGGCACGACCTTCGCCGACATTCCGCAGCGTTTCGAAGCCGGCACGCCGCATATTGCCGGAGCCATCGGGCTGGCCGCGGCGCTCGACTATGTTGAGGGAATCGGGCTGGACGTCATCGCCGCGCATGAGCAAACGTTGCTGAGCTACGCAACCCGTCGCCTGGCGCTGCCGCGGCTGCGGCTGATCGGCACGGCGCCGCACAAGCTCGGGATCCTGTCGTTCGTCGTCGACGGGGTCCACCCGCACGACGTGGCCACGGTGCTCGACCGCGAGGGGATCGCGGTGCGTGCCGGACATCACTGTGCGCAGCCGCTGATGCATCGGCTCGGAATACAGGCGACGACACGTGCATCGCTCGCGCTGTACAACACGCGCCAGGACATCGACGCCTTGATTGTGGCTCTCGAGCGCGCGCTGGAGCTGCTGGCGTGACCACGGCGCTCGCTGACCTCTATCGCGACGTGATCCTGGCGCACAGCAAGCAGCCGCGCAACTTTCGCCAGCTGGAGGCACCGGCGGTGGCGGCGGAAGAGTACAATCCCCTCTGCGGTGACACGGTCGTGGTGTATGTGGAGTTGGCGGCGGGCGTGGTGCGGGCGGTTGCTTTTCAGGGACAGGGCTGCGCCTTGTCCACCGCCGCGGCATCGGTCATGACGGAAGCGGTGCAGGGACGAAGCGTGCCCGAGGTCGGAGAGATGTGCGTCGCCTTCGGCACGTTCATGGAGACGGGCAGGGCCCTCCCAGCCGCCATGCCCGATTCGCTCAGCGCATTTGCAGGCGTGCGAGCCTTCCCGAGCCGCGTGAAATGCACGCTGCTGCCGTGGCGCGCGCTGGAGGCGGCGCTGCGGCTGCTGGATGGACCCCGTGTTCACCACCTATCGTAACGCCCGCCACGGTGCTTTCCGCAGCCAGCGATCCATGGTGTTGGCGCGGCAGGGGATGGTGTGCACCAGTCAGGCACTGGCGACGAGCGCCGGCGTCGAGTGCTTGCGTCACGGCGGCAATGCCATTGATGCGGCGGTCACGGCTGCTGCCGTGCTCGGGGTGGTGGAGCCGTTCAGTACCGGCGTCGGCGGCGACTGCTTCATGCTCATTTGGGTGCAACGCGAGCGCAAGCTCTACGGGCTCAACGGCAGCGGGCGGGCGCCGGCGGCGGCGACCGTGGAGGCGTACCGCGCCCGCGGTCTCAGTGAGATGCCCGCTTACGGCATGCTGTCGGTGACGGTTCCCGGTGCCGTCGACGCGTGGGCGGAGGCGCTGCAGCGCTTCGGACGGCGTACGCTGGGCGACGTGCTGGAACCGGCCGTTGCGTACGCCGAGGACGGTTTCCCGGTCACCGAGATCATTGCCTATCAATGGGACCTCAGCGTGCGCGCCGGGGTGCTGCAGCATCCGGAAGCGCTCCGGACCTTTACGGTCGACGGCGATGCCCCGCGCTTGGGAACCATTGTCCGCCTGCCCGATCTGGCGGGCTCAATGCGCGTGTTGGCGGCCGGTGGCGCCGATGCGTTTTACCGCGGTGAATTGGCGGAGCGTCTGGTGGCCTTCTCGAATGCGCACGGCGGCCTGTTCGCGCGCGAGGACTTCGCGCAGCACTGCTCGACCTGGGTCGAGCCGATCGGGACCGCATATCGCGGCTACCATCTCTTCGAGATCCCACCCAACGGCCAAGGCCTGGCGGCGCTGATCGCCCTCAACATTCTGGAGAACTTCGACCTCGCGGCGCAACCGCTGGGTTCGGCGGACAGCCTGCACCTGCGCTTGGAGGCGATCAAGCTGGCGTATGCGGACCGCGATCGCTACATCGCCGACCCCGACGCCGTGCAGGTGCCGGTAACCGAGTTGCTGTCGAAGGATTATGCCCAGGGGCGTGCGGCGCTCATTCATCCGCGGCGGGCGCTGCAGCCCGCGAGCGCCGGCCGCGTCGGCGCCGGGACCGACACCGTGTACCTCACCACCGCCGACAGTGAGGGCAACATCGTCTCACTGATCAACAGCGTCTACGGCCCTTTCGGTTCGGGAATGGTGGCCGATGACACAGGCATTGCGCTGCAGAACCGCGCCCGCGGCTTTGTACTCGATCCCACCCATCCGAACTGCCTGGCGCCGCGCAAACGTCCGTTCCACACCATCATCCCGGCGATGCTGTTTGACGGCGCGCAGCCCGTCGTCTCGTTCGGCGTCATGGGCGGCGACATGCAGGCGCAGGCGCATGTACAGGTGGTGTCGAATCTGGTTGACTACCACCTCAACGCGCAAGAAGCCCTCGACTTTCCGCGCCTGCACTTCCTCGACGGCAATCGGGTTGCCGTTGAAGATGCGTGCGGTGCCGACGCCATCCGCGGGCTTGCCGAGCGCGGCCATCGGATCGAGGACGAGAACGCCGCCTGGCCGCGCGGCGGATTCGGCGGCGGGCAGGCGATCATGGTTGATGCGCCGAACGGCGTATATTGGGGCGCCTCGGACGCGCGCAAGGACGGGGCGGCCGGCGGATTCTGACCTCGCCGCGGTTGGAAGCCTGCCAAGCTCCGAGCCGACGCCTGCGCCTAACCGGTGCGATCGTCATCATCAAAAATCCGACCTCTGCGCCACGCATCCGCGTCCGGTGCGACCAGTTTGCAACGTCAAGAGATGAACTTGCATGACTGCGCTGACATCCGACAACGGAACTACGGAGGCGCGGTATTAACAGCATGGCACGGGAGATGCGTGTAAGCCTGTTGTGAGATTCACGAGATGCGCACGGCGCGTGTCACCACCCCGCGGTTTGCTAGTCATTGTCGTGGGATTATGGTGTAGCGCTTTGCCCTTACCGGTGGCGGCTGGCGAGAGTGCTCGCGCTCGGTCCGAGTTGCTCTTGGGACGTGACCAGTCCGCACAACCAGGCAATGCTCGATCGGACTCACTCCTCTCCGTCATGCCGGAGGCAGCGGATCCGACGGACAACCTCCGGCACCGCGATCTCCATCTGGAGATCACGCCCTTTCTCAATGGGCTGGTCGATATGGCACAGCGGTGCGGCATCCCCATCCAGCCGATTCACGGTACCGCCGCTGGTCACCTCACCGGGGTGACCGGCTCGTTCAAGGTGAGCGAGGACCTTCCGGCCATCAGCTTCTACGCGCGGGAACACTCGCCGGAGCTCTTTGGCGCCTTCTCGTCGTCACGCCGTGGGATCAGCTGGTCGGTGGCGTGGCCGCTGCAGCAGTTCACCTTCCGACTGCAAGGCGGCAACGACAGTGAGCTCGGCTATCTCGCGGTCGGCGGTGTCGAATGGACTCACCCTGCCAAGCCAGTGGCCATCGGCATCGGGATGCCGATGAATCTACACGGTGGCGGCCAGGTTGGCGGTGTCGTGATGCTGCGCGTGAAATTCTGAACGCAGCGTCGGGTGCGAGTGCCGTTCCCTCTTGGATTCGAGTCGCGTTGAGACGCGAGCCTGCTTCCCTCGCTTACAAGCCAAACTTGCAATCCCGGGCAGACGACTGGCCCGAAAGGAGGCGGCCCGCCCCAAGCGCCGCTGTGCGTTCGTTGGTGCAGTGTTTGCTCACCGTCTTGGAATCAGCCGAGGCGCGTAGTCTCGTGCGTTGGAGCGATCTGCACGTAAGCGATGCAAAACGGGGGTAGAATCAGCGGACTGCGGTGCGCCATCGTCGGCACGATCAGCCTTTTGATGGCGTCGTGTGCGGCACGCCAGGCTGAGCCGCCGCTGGCGTCGTCGCCGCCAACCGAAAAGATCACGACTGTACAAGTGCAGGTGCCGAGTCGGGGGCAATTGCCCGCGCTGGTAGGCCGGATGCAACGACACCGCGTCCGAGAGAAGGAAACCTTGCTCGACGTCGCGCTCGACGCCGGCCTCGGCTTCAACGAGGTGAAGGACGCGAACCGGGAGATCGATGAGTGGATTCCGCCTCCCGGTCTGGAGGTCGCCGTCCCCACCCAGTGGATCGTCCCACGCTCGACCTATCGCGGCCTGGTGATCAACATTGCCGAGATGCGAATGTATATGTTCCCGCAAAAGACCGCGCCTGGCGAAGTCGTCACGCTGCGCACCTGGGCGATCGGCATTGGCGCCGATGAGACGCCGAGCCCGGTAGGGCCGTTCCGCATTACCGCGATGGACAAAGATCCGACGTGGTACGTTCCCGACTCGATCTACCGCAAAATGGATCCACCGAAGCGTCGCGTGGTGCCGCCTGGTCCCGACAACCCGCTCGGCGCGTACCGCATGCGTCTGTCCAAAGGGCTCTATTCCATTCACGGCACCGACATCGCCTGGTCGGTCGGACGGCTGACGACACACGGCTGCATCCGGATGTACCCGGAGGACATTGGCGAGCTCTTCCGTCTGGTCCGGCCCGGTATGGTCGGCGAGCTGGTTTATGAGCCGATCAAATTCGGTGAACGCGACGGCCAGGTCTTCGTCGAAGTGCACGACGACATCTACCGGCGCGTCCCCAACAGTCAACGGGCTGCCCTCGACCTCGCGCGCCAGGCGCGCCTTCTCGGCCGTATCGACTCCGAACGGTTGCGCGTCGCCGTGCGCGAACGGCGCGGCATCCCGGTGGATGTGACCCGCGGAGCAACGATCGTCGCCGCTCGTAGGTAGCAGGCGGCTGAAAAAAGCGCAGAGCACCCTTCGAGAGCCTCAGGGTGAGCGGAAAAATTCGATAGATTGAGGAGAAGTAATCGAGAAGGGATCCGCTCATGCTGAGGCTCTCGAAGCATGGGGCGGGGTTTTTCAGAGCTGCTAGCAGTGTCGGACTTGGCAGTGTCTAGCGACCACCGGGAGCGGGCCATCGAAGAGACGGCGACCGCAGGTCCTAGGAACGCTGCGTCCGATCGGGTTCTGCGAGAACGGCTGTGCGCCTTGGCGGCTTTGCGTGAGAGTGTTGTCTCAACCGGCCGCTGCGATATGGTACGCGCATGTTTCTCGACCGCGTCGGCTCCATGCTGCGGCTGTTCACGCTGATCCGCCGAACCCT
>CAZTDK010000440.1:0-5928 GCA_964611965.1 uncultured Binatia bacterium (SeqCode)
TTGCGGTCGCCGAGATAGAAGTTGTCGCCCATGCCGATCTCGTCGCCGTAGTAGATGACCGGCGTCCCAGGCAGCGATAGCAGCAAGGCATTCATCAGCTCGATGCGCCGCCGGTCGCTGCCGAGCAGCGGCGCCAGACGGCGGCGAATGCCGAGGTTGATGCGCGCCTGCGCGTCGTGCGCGTAGACGCGGTACATGTAATCGCGCTCCTCGTCGGTGACCATCTCGAGCGTCAGCTCGTCGTGGTTGCGCAGAAAGAGCGCCCACTGGCAGGTTTCCGGGATGGCCGGCGTCTGTGTCAAAATGTCGATGATCGGGTAGCGGGTCTCCATATGCAGCGCCATGAACAGGCGCGGCATTACCGGAAAGTGGAACGACAGGTGGCACTCGTCGCCGTTGCCGAAGTAGGCCACGGCGTCCTCCGACCATTGGTTGGCTTCGGCCAGCAGCATGCGGTCCTCGAAACGCTGGTCGACGTGCGCCCGCAGCTCCTTCAAGAAGGCATGCGTCTCCGGGAGATTCTCGCACGTGGTGTCCTCGCGTTCGTAGAGGTACGGAATGGCGTCGAGCCGCAGGCCGTCGACGCCGAGCCCGAGCCAGAAATCGAGGAAGTGGAACACCGCCTTCTTCACCTCAGGGTGATCGAAGTTGAGATCGGGTTGGTGCCCGTAGAAGCGGTGCCAATAGTAGGCTTTGGCCACCGGGTCCCAGGTCCAGTTCGAGGGTTCGAAGTCCTTGAAGATGACGCGCGCGTCGCGATACTTCTCGGGCGTATCGCTCCAGACGTAGTAGTTGCGCTCGCGGCTGCCGGGCGCCGCGCGCCGGGCGCGCTGGAACCAGGGGTGCTGGTCGGAGCTGTGATTGATCACCAGCTCGGTGATGACGCGGATGCCACGACGGTGGGCTTCGCGCAGGAACAGCTTGAAGTCGTCGAGGGTGCCGCAGTCGGGGTGAATGTTGGTGTAGTCCGAGATGTCATAGCCGTCGTCGCGCCACGGCGACGGGCAGAAGGGCAACAACCACACCGCCGTGATGCCGAGGTCTTGCAGGTAATCGAGGCGCGAGGTCAGGCCGCGAAAATCACCGATGCCGTCGCCGTCGCTGTCCTGATAGGCGCCGACCCGCAGCTCGTACAGAATCGCGTCCTTGTACCACAGCGGGTCGCTCGCGAGTGCGCCGGGCCGCTTTTTCACCGATGTGCGCGTCGTTGAGCGTCGGTTCATGGCTTCACATGAAGTAGTCGAAGTTGCGCTCGCTACGGACGTGGCGGCGGACACGGAAAATCTGTGCCGGTGCCGCGGCCGGGTCGATGGCCACAACGTTACGCGCCCCGTGCCACAGATAGCGTGCGTCGCCGAGCAGCTCGTGCACCTGATAGGGCTGCGCCGCATCGATGCCGAGCGCCTCGATCGGCAGCTCCACCGTACCGCTGTGAGCGTGATGCGGATCGAGGGTGACGACGAGCACGAGAATGTTGCCGAGATCGGGCGTGGTCATCGCGTAAGCCAGCAACTGCTCGTTGTCGACCGTGCAGAAACGCAGGCGGGCGTCATACCGCAGCGCCGGGTTGTCGCGGCGAATCGCGTTCAGCCGGGCGATGAACGGCCGCAAATTGTCCGGACGCTCGAGCTCCCAGTGCCGCAGCTGGTACTTTTCGGAATCCTGGTACTCCTCGGTGTTGGGAATGGCGCGCGCCTCGCACAGCTCGCAGGCAGGTCCGTAGACTCCATAGTTGCCGGCCAGCGTGGCGGCCAGGACGAGGCGGACCTGAAACGCTGGGCGGCCACCGAATTGCAGGTATTCGGGGAGAATGTCGGGGGTGTTGACGAACAGGTTCGGCCGCATGTACTCGCGCGTGCCCGGCTGCGTGAGCTCGACGAAGTAGTCCGTCAGCTCGGCTTTGGTATTGCGCCAGGTGAAGTAGGTGTATGACTGGGCAAAGCCGCTCTTCGCGAGCGTGTGCATCACCTTCGGGCGGGTGAACGCCTCCGCGAGGAAGATCACCGCCGGATGCTCCCGGTGCACCTCACGAATCAGCCACTCCCAGAAGGCGAAGGGTTTGGTGTGCGGGTTGTCGACGCGAAAAATGGTGATGCCGTGCCCGATCCAGAACAGCACGACCCGCCGCAACTCGTCCCAAAACTCCTGCCATTGCGCGGTCTCGAAGTTGAGCGGAAAGATATCCTGATACGCCTTCGGCGGATTCTCGGCGTACTGCACTGTCCCGTCGGGGCGCCGGCGAAACCATTCGGGGTGGTCGCGGACGTACGGATGGTCGGGGGAGCACTGAAAGGCCAGATCGAGCGCGACTTCGAGACCATGGGCTCGCGCGTCGGCGACAAGCTGGTCAAAGTCGTCGAGCGTGCCGAGCGCCGGGTGCACCGCGGTGTGACCGCCGTCCGCGCTGCCGATCGCCCAGGGGCTGCCGGGGGCATTTGGCCCCGCGGCGGGCGTGTTGTTGGCTCCTTTGCGATGGGTGACACCAATCGGATGGATGGGCGGCAGATAGAGTACGTCGAACCCCATCGAGGCCACGTACGGTACGCGCGCCGCGCAATCCTTGAAGGTCCCGTGGCGCCCGGCCTCGGGAGAGCAGGAGCGCGGAAACATTTCGTACCACGCGCCCCAGGCGGCCCGTTCCCGCTCGACTTGTACACGCAGGGTACGCGGGTAAGTCGTTGCGCGGTTACGATCGGGATAGCGTTCCATGCGCGACTGCAGCTCCGCGCTGCGCGCCGCGTCGAGCCGCAGCGGCGGCGCGCTCATACCGCCGACGATGGCGCTCTGCACGGTCAACCACTCGCGATCGACGCCGGCGGCACGCGCCGCGGCGGCGCGGATCAGCTCGGCACCTTCCATCAATTCGCTGGTGACATCCTGGCCGGCATCGAATTTCTTGATCAAGCCGCTGCGCCACGAGCTGAAGGCATCGATCCAGGCGATGATGGTGTACTCGTACTCTCCCAGTTCCGTGACCGTGAACTGGCCCTGCCACCGGTCATTCAGCAGCGGCTGCATGGCAGACTCCTGCCACGCGGACGCTCCGGCCAGACGGGAGCACAGCACTGCGGCAAGGCGATCGTGGCCCTCCGCAAGGATGTCGGCCTCCACGGTCACGGTTGCGCCGACGATACGCTTCACGGGAAAGCGCCCACCATCGATCTCGGGGACCACGTCCTCGATCACGACGCGCGCCGGCGCGGAGGCCATACGGTCGCCGGTCACGACTTCTCCTTTTTCGCGGCGCCCTTGCGCCGCGATGCACACAGTAAGGCCAGGGCGCGCCCGCGCACGCGGTAATGAATTCCGCGCGGCGTGGCCCGCCGGTTCCAGTGGGGCTCCGAGGTGTCGAGGATGCGCTCCCAACGGCCGCGACGCGGCGCCGGTGGCAGCGTGAAGGTGACCGGCTCGTGATGGGCATTCAGCAGCCAGAGGAAGGTGTCGTCGACGACCTGCTCGCCGTGCGCGTCGACTTCGTCGAGGCTGTCGCCGTGGACGCGCATCATGAGGGAGCGGTTGAAATCGGCGCTCCAGGTGCGCTGGGTCATCTCCTTGCCGTCGGTCCCAAACCAGGTCAGGTCCTTGACCTCGGCACCGCGCAGCTTGCGGCCCTGAAAGAACTGACGCCGCCGGAACACCGGATGGGTGCGCCACAAGCCGATCACGTGGCGGCAGAACTTGAGAAAATCGATCTGACTCTCGTCGAGATTCCAATCGACCCAGCTGATCTCGTTGTCCTGACAATAGGCGTTGTTGTTGCCGCGCTGCGAGCGTCCCAGCTCGTCACCGGCGCACATCATCGGGACACCCTGCGACAGGAGCAGCGTGGCGAAGAAGTTGCGCTGCTGGCGCGCGCGCAAGGCGCGGATGGCCGCATCGTTCGTCGGTCCCTCGGTACCGCAGTTCCAGCTGTTGTTGTTGTTGTCGCCGTCTTGATTGTTTTCGCCGTTGGCCTCGTTGTGCTTGCCGTCGTAGGTCACCAGATCTTGAAGCGTGAAGCCGTCATGGCAGGTAACGAAGTTGATGCTGGCGTACGGCCGGCGCCCGCTGTGCTCGTACAGATCGCTGCTGCCGGCGAGACGGGTGGCCAGCTCCGGTAATTGGCCACCGTCGCCGCGCCAGAAGCGCCGCACGCAGTCGCGGTACTTGCCGTTCCATTCCGTCCACAATACCGGAAAATTGCCGACCTGGTAGCCGCCGGCGCCGAGGTCCCATGGCTCGGCAATCAATTTGACCTGTGAGATGACCGGATCCTGATGGATGACGTCGAAGAAGGCGCTGAGCTTATTGACGTCGTACAGCTCGCGCGCCAGGGCGCTGGCGAGATCGAAGCGAAAGCCGTCGACGTGCATCTCCAGGACCCAGTAGCGCAGGCTATCCATGATCAGCTGCAGCACGCGCGCATTGAGCATGTTGAGCGTGTTGCCGCAGCCGGTGAAGTCCTGGTAGTAGCGCTGATCGTCCTGCACCAGGCGGTAGTATGCGCTGTTGTCGATGCCGCGCAGCGACAGGGTCGGCCCGAGATGATTGCCCTCGGCGGTGTGGTTGTAGACAACATCAAGGATGACCTCGATGCCGGCGGCGTGCAGCGCGCGCACCATCATCTTGAACTCGCGCAACGTGTCCATCGGCGAGGCTGCGGCGCTGTAGCGCTGATCGGGTGCGAAGAACGCGAGCGTGTTGTATCCCCAGAAGTTGTGCAAGCCACGCTCGACAAGATGGCGGTCGTAGGCGTGGTGATGCACGGGCATGAGCTCAACCGCGGTCACGCCAAGGTCGGTGAGGTGCCGCAGCACGGGCTCGGAGGCGAGCCCGGCGTAGGTGCCGCGGAGGGCGTCGGGCAGGTTGGGATGCAGTCGGGTCAAGCCTCTGACGTGTAGCTCGTAGATCAGTGTGTCGTGCCACGGCGTTCGTGGCGGCGTGTCGTTCCCCCACGTGAACGCCCCGTCGGTTACCGCCGCCAGCGGGGCGCCGGCGGCGCTGTCGCGTTCGTCGAAGGAGAGATCGTCCTGCGCGTCACCGATCCGATACCCGAACAGTGCGTCGCCCCAGCGCAGCGGCCGCCCGATGGCTTTGGCGTACGGATCGAGCACCACTTTGTTACTGTTGAAGCGCTGGCCGGCCTGTGGCTCGTAGGGCCCGTGGACGCGGTAGCCGTACAGCTGGCCCGGACGGAGACCAAGCACGTAGCCGTGCCACACCATGTCGGTATGCTCGCGCAGCGCGATGCGCTGCGACTCCGTCGACGCGTCAGGGGAGTCGAAGAGGCAGAGATCAACGCCGGTCGCGTGCTCCGAGAACAGCGCGAAGTTGACGCCCAGTCCGTCCCACGTTGCGCCCAGAGGATAGGGCTGTCCCGGCTGTAGTCGCATGCTTCGGTCGGCGCGCCTCATGCGCGCGGGCGTTCAACTGTCAAAGCTACCGGTACCTGCCTCGCGGTTCAACTCACGTTGCGCTGTGACGCGAGGCTCGTTGGTTCCCGACGCTAGCAGCCCGTCGGACTGGCAGCGCCTAGCGACCAACGGGAGCGGACCATAGAAAAGACGCTGGCCGCAGGTCCTAGCGGTGTTGTGGAGCCAGCAGCGATTCGTAGAGCGCCTTCACCTGCCGCGCGATGGCGGCCCACCCAAACATCTGCACGGCACGTGCGCGGCCCGCGGCGCCCATGCGACGGGGCAGACCATCGTCGCCGAGCAGCCGGTTGAGTGCCGCCGCCAGACGGCGGGCGTACGCGTCGGCATCCTCGGGCTCGCTGGTGTCGGCACGTTGAGGTCCGAGATCGACCAGCAGACCGGTCTCCTCGGGGACGATGATCTCGGGGATGCCGCCGACCGCACTGCCGACGACCGGCGTGCCGCAGGCCATGGCTTCGAGATTGATGATCCCGAACGGCTCGTAAATCGAGGGACAGCAGAAGACCGCGGCATG
>CAZTDK010000441.1:0-5927 GCA_964611965.1 uncultured Binatia bacterium (SeqCode)
CGCCACCGTTGACGACCCCCTCACCAACCACGGCGTGACCTCGGTGGCGTTCCAGTCGGTCACCGGCACCGAGGCCGACGGCGACGGCAACGGCAACGGCTACCTGTGGGATGATCCCACGGGTCAGGTCACCCCCACCGCCACCCTCACCAACAGCACGGTCAGCGGGAATCACGCGGGCTCCGACGTCGCTGTCGGCGACGGCGGTGGCATCGAGAACAGCGGCAGTGCTACCCTCGCGAACTGCACCGTTGCTGAGAACTCTGCGGTGCATGGTGGCGGCGGCATCAATAACACCGCCGCTACGAGTATCCCCCTCACCAACTGCACCGTCATCAGGAACCACGCGGGCGCGCGCTATTACGGGGGCGGCATCTACGGCCCCGCTACCTTCACAAGCACGATCTTGACCATTAACGATACAGGTGCGAGGCGGTACGACGAAAATTGCTCCGGCCTCGGTGCCTGTGCTGATGGCGGCCACAACCTCGACTCCGACGGCACATGCCACCTCAGTGGCAACGGCTGCATTTTCTGCGGGCACAACGGCAGCTCGCTGTGCTTTCGTCAAGTCAACTGGGCGCCGCTCAGCGACAACGGTGGACCAACGCAGACCATTGCCTTGCTTCCGGGTAGCCCCGCCATCGACGCGGGAGACGACTCGGTCACCGGCCCGCCGGACAATCTCACTACCGACCAGCGCGGCTTGCCTCGCCTCTCCGGGGCGCACGTCGACATCGGGGCGTACGAGGTCCAGTAGCGTTGCCCGTCGGCGTGCCACCGATCGACACGCGCAGGAGGGAAGCGTGCAAACTAAGCCACCCGTAAGGCCGTGGCAGGAGATCGTTCGAGACGAAATTCTTCGTCGTCGCATGCGGCTTCATGGCCCCTTTTTACTGGACCGGTTGGCTCTTCCTCAAGATCGTCTCGCGTGGCAAGTATCCCAACGACGACCTCAGCGACCTTCCCACTACGCTCATGGGGATCGCAATTTCGCTGATTGGCTACGCGATCTACATGTGGTCCCGTTGACACTCAACGACGAGATCGCCGATCTGTACCGCCCCCCCCATTCGTCCCGTCGTGGTGCGATAACATCCGTCCACACTGCACCGACAGCAATCGTGCGCGGTGTTCGTGAACGCCAAGAACGGAGGACCGATCAATCAAAGCGAGTCCCCCAAGGATCACTGGAGTGCCGCGCTTCGGGCCACACGGATATTCGGACGCGGAAGTTCTACGCGACCCGCCACACCTTCATCTCGATCGCCCTCACCGGCGGCGTCAACTTGAAGTCGTTGGCGGACTACTGTGGCACTTCGGTTGCAATGATAGAGAAGAACTACCGCCGGTTTCTGCCTGAAGGAGCTGAGCCCCCACTCCAGCTGCTTGGCAGCAGCGCGGTACCCGCCAACACCCCCTAGCCGGCACGATCATTCCGAAGGTCAAAACCGAAACCCCACTCAAAGGTTTCGGTTTGGCCGCGAAAAATCCAGGCGAAATAAGGCGTCCCCGACGGGATTTGAACCCACGTGAGATCGTGAATTTCCTTGGGTTTTTTCGCGAGGAATGTGGCTAAATGTGGCCGAATCGGTACAGTTTGAACACCGGTGTTCAAACGCTATCCAGATCCCATTAGCTCGCGCTTGAGGCTTGCCACGGCCCGTTCGAGAGTTTCGCCGAGAACCCAGCCCTGGCTGTCGGCTATCTCGTAAAATGAGGTCAACGTTTCATCCCGGACCTTGATGTTGAGTTGGACGTTTCTTCCGGTCCGGTAACGCCGGCGTTCCCTTTTCGAGGACTTGCCTTGTTTGCTCGCGACCGGCTCGCGGCTTCGGAAACTTGACGCTTCGGAGACGGCGCGGATGGCTTCCGGCGGCGTCTCGGTTTTCGAAGCATTGGTCTTCTTCGGCGCAAAGCCCGATACATCGAAGTCCGTCGCACCATCAAACACGCTGGCTCTTTCCGACATCACGCTACCTCCGCGGTTTGGATGGTGCTGCCTTCGGAGACGGCTCGCAGCATGGAGACGACTTCTCCGGCCAGTGCGCGGGCGTTTGCGATCGCCGCGGCAAGATTGGTCACATGGTTGGAATTGAGGGATTCGAGCGTCCCGCCAAAGGAGAACAGCGCCCGGTACGCCTCGCGTTCGTGCACTTGAGTCTCGAAGGCGCGGACGCCGTGCCTTCTGAATTCCGCCTGGATGTGCTGCAGGGTCCGGGGCCGAATCGCGGAGCTGGTCCGCGTGAAGAGAATCGCGTACGGAATTGTCTTGTGGAACGCCTTCTCCTGCTGCTTGATCAGCTTCACCGCCTTCGCCGCTTCGGCGGCATCGAGCTGTGAGCCCTGCGTTGGGACTATGACAAGGTCCGCGCGACTGATCGCGTAGGCGACCATCATCGAGGCTGTGCCCTCGAGGTCGACCACGACAAAGGGCGTCTTCTCGGACGCGCTTTCGATTTCGTCGATGATCGAGCTTTCGGAGATGTCGGCGACGACCCTGAGGTTGTCCGGACGCCCCGCTCTCGCAGCCCACTGTGAAACGGGCTTGTTGGGGTCCGCGTCAAGAATGGTGACGCCTGCCCCTTTGAAGGCGAGCTCGGTGGCGAGGATGACAGCGGCTGTTGATTTCCCCGCCCCGCCCTTGGGGCTCGCAAAAACGATTGTTGGCATGACGAACGAACCGGGGAGTGATGAGTGAAGAAGCAGTTCTTCGGCAATGGTACTGGTCAGCTATCTTGTAGTCAACTAGTAGACTGGAATTATCATGCAGCTTCCAGATAGCTATCGGGTGCCTTTCGGGTATCCGCTAGCCGCCACGGAGTCGATCGCTTCCATTGAGATAGCTGAAAGCCGCCTGGTAGCTATCGGGTATCCTTGGATACCTGGTAGTAGGGCGATAGGCCTCTTGATTGCTGCTCTGCTCTTTGACGCTTGGCAGCGAGCGAAAGGGTGAGCCCTTGTGAGGCTCACCCTGCCTGGTCGCTCTTACGCGGCCTGGTCGGCGACGGCGGTCTTCGCCTTCGGTGTGCGAAGGACGATGCGTCCCGTGCCCACAGGTACCAGGTCGAGATCGAGCGTGAGGCCCTCCCCGTCTTTGTGCTTCCAGGCGGCGCCGATGCGCGTCCAGAAGCCGCTGTCCTTCTCGGTTTCGCCGTCTCGCACGTGATAGGCGATGAAGGTCGGGGGTGTTTTCTCCGTCTGTGTCGTCATGTCGAGGTCTCCTTTCATGTTGGTTGGTCTCGATGCGCGGGACATGGCAAGGCGGAGAAGCGGCCGGATCATGGCCAACACGGCCCCTTGGAGCGGGCCGGCCATTGAACCGGATGCGCGCCTTGCGACACGCGAGCCTATAGAGGCCAACCGGGAAAGGAAACGGAATTACGCAGACGACGGAAGCACGGCGGGGGATCGCGCCAGAGCGGGAAGCGGAGAAGGAAGGACAACGACGTTTGGACACATCCCATCGACCGCGGCGACCGATGCGCGGCAACTATCGGGCAGGGGTGGCAGCCACGCGGGCCGAAAGCCTATGTCAGATTTTCGGGGCCGCTTAACGAGCCCCAAAATCTCACCGCCAGACCGGGCCGCTGGCGAAGGAGGGATAAATGCGCGCATTGACGCAATAACGCAGGGAAGGGTCGAGTGTTACGTCCGCTGCAAGGCGCCGGCGTTCTTTGTGCAAGGTAACTTCTAGGCGTGTACCGGGGCACTATGCGAACGGCGCGGCGAGAGCGGGGCTGTAATCCGCTGAACCTTGATGGTGCGCGCGGTCTTCTCGGCCTTCGCTAGATCATACTGCATCTGAAGCCCGAGCCAGACGTCCGGGCGGCTACCGAACGCCTTTGCAAGGCGGATGGCCATTTCAGCTGACACGCCCGCCTTCTCATTCACGATGTTGTTGAGCGTCTGGCGCTTCACGCCAAGCCGCGTTGCCGCCTCGGTAACCGTAAGGCCCAAAGGCTCAATGCACTCCTGTCGGATAATCCGGCCGGGGTGCGGGGGGTTCTTCATCGTCATTGCCTTTTCCTCCTCAATGGTAGTCGACCAAATCGACATCGTGCGCGTCACCGTCCCTGAAATGAAAGATCACCCGCCAGTTCGCCCGCACTGTTACGCTCCACCAGCCTTTGAGGTCGCCCTTCAGCGGGTGAAGCCTAAAGCCCGGTAGATCCATGTCTTCAGGCGATCGCGACCGGTTCAGCACGGCGAGAATGTTTTCCAGCTTCTCCACATGATCCTGGCGCACGCCCCGCGTCTCACCATTTTCGAAGAGCCGCCGGAGGCCCTTATGCCTGAAGCTTCGGATCATCCCGCATTCTAGGGTGACAAGTGACAATTGTCAACGGTCTTGAGTCGTCTGCAGGTGGCACGGGCAGGGGGACGTGATATTCTTTGCTTTGGGGAGGGGTGAGGCATGGTCGAGATTCCGAAATTCTTCGTTCCGAATGTACCGCCCGAAGATGAGGAAACCGCCTTCGGACGACTAGCGGAATGGTGTCGCCAACCCGTTCCCGAGCGCGAGCGGCGAATCTACTCGATTACCTACACCCATGATGGTGAGGAGTGGACCGCCACTGTTGGCCAAAGGCTTCATGGCATCAGGCGTCGGCGACCGTCGCGCAAGCGGTCGATGTCGCCGTTCGCGCCGGAACCTCCGCCAGAACATCTTTCCGACTCTGCGACCGTCTTGGCGATCTTCGCAGGGGTTCCTTATTTCGTCGTGACTAACAAGCGACTGGAGGAAGGCGTGCGTTCCGCTTGGGAAAACCCTTTCATGGCTGGCCAGCCGTCTTCGGTCACACTGTTTAGCGCGTAGGGCCGGCGTGGTGGCAAAGCGTCGTTCGGACTCGGGCTCGAAATGCGCGAAAGCGCGCATTAACGCTTTGGCGCAGCAGGGACGCCCGAAAGGCTTCTGCTCTGCACGGGTAGGGTATAGGCTCCCCAGCTGCACATTGGGCGGTCCAAGGACCCTCCTGGTGCGTCCGGCGGGCCGTCTGAAATCGAACCAACAGGGGTAATGCCGCCCCAGTAACCGTCATCCACGAAGGAGACGTAGCGACCTTTACCGATCACGATGTGATCGAGCACCCGGACGCCCATGATCTCGCCGACGGCGCGAAGGCGGCTGGTGATTTCCATGTCTTCCTTGCTGGGAGTTGGATCGCCGCTGGGATGGTTGTGAACGAAGACCACTGCAGCGGCGGCCTCGCGTATGACGGGGGCAAAGCAGTCACGCGGGTGGACGATGCTCGCCGTGAGCGAGCCTAGCGACAGCAGCACGTCTTTGAGCTTGCGGTGCTTGTTGTCGAGCAGCACGGCGTAGAAATGCTCGCGGGTTTCGGCCGCAAGGCGCTCACGGAAGTGGGCGTATACGTCGGCCGACCCGCGCAGCGGCGCCCCGGGCTTGAATTCGTGTTCGCCGTAGCGCTTCGCGATCTCGAGCGCGGCGAGGATTAGGGCGGCCTTGGCTGGTCCAAATCCACCGATGCGGCACAGTTCGCTAGCGCCGAGCTGCACCATGCGGTGCCAGTCCTGGTCGCAGGCCTCCAGCAGCGCGCGGGCCTGATCCAGGGCGTTTTGGCGGGGTGTGCCGCTGAGCAGTAGAACCGCCAGCAGTTCGGCGTCGGAGAGCATACCGGGGCCTCGGTCGAGCAGCTTGTTGCGGGGACGATCGGCGCGAGGCCAATCCTTGATCGCGGTTCGGGAAACACGGAAGGGTACGTCCGGGACGCTGAGAGGCGCCGCCACGGAGTGGTGAACAGGAACGGGCATGGCAGCGGAGGCGTCCGCGATTGCCGGCTCACGTCGGGGCGAGGTGAGCGGCAGGGACAGCTGGGGGTCAGGGAGCGGCGCCATGTTCAGCCCCCTGTGGTTTGGTGATCGACGTGGGGCCGGCGAGGGGGGGAACGACATCCGCCCCGACG
>CAZTDK010000442.1:0-5911 GCA_964611965.1 uncultured Binatia bacterium (SeqCode)
CCCCCAGGCTTCGACCGCTCGCGCCACCGAGCAACCGATGATGGTGGCGAAAGCTTGCATGACCTCCGGATCTTCGATCGCCGCGGGATGCGCGGGCTCGATGCGATGCCCGAGGCTCTCCAGCAGCCGGGCGGTGCTTTGCGCGGCGGCGATACACTCCGGATGCACTGGCATGCCGCCAGGCGCGCGGGTCAACAGACCGATGCGCAAGCGGTCGACGGGTGCACCAACCTCTGTGATGAAGGGCGCGCCGGCGGCGGCGCGGTGTAGGGGTCGCCCGGCATCGCGCCGGCGAGGACGTCGAGGATGGCGGCCGTGTCACGCACCGAGCGCGTCACCGCGTTCTCCACCGCGCATCCGGCCCAGCGTTCGCCGACGTCGGGGCCGAGCGAGATGCGCCCGCGCGATGGCTTGAGGCCGACGAGGCCACAGTGGCTGGCGGGAATGCGGATCGAGCCGCCACCATCGGTGGCATGCGCTGCGGGCACGAGGCCGGCGGCGACCGCCGCGGCGGCGCCGCCGCTCGATCCACCCGGCGAATGCCGCGGGTCCCAGGGGTTGTGCGTCGCACCGTACGCCTCGGGCTCGGTCGTCGGCAGCAGTCCCAACTCCGGCGTGTTGGTCTTTCCGAGGACGATGAAGCCCGCGGCGCGCAGCTTGGCCGTGATGTACGACTCCTCGGGCGCATTCCAATGCAGGGCGCGTAAGAAGCGCATGCCGGCGTGAAATGGATCGCCCGCCGAGTGGGCGCCCAGATCCTTGAGCAGCGTCGGCACTCCACGAAACGGTCCATCCGGCAGCTGCGGCGAGCGGGCAGCAGCGCGCGCCTTTTCGAAGAGCGGTGTGATCACCGCGTTGAGCGGCGGGTTCAATCGCTCGATGCGGGCAATCGCCGCATCGACCAGCTCGATGGGTTGCAGCGCGCGGCGGCGGACCAGATCGGCCTGCGCCGTGGCGTCGAGCGCGGCCAGCTCATCGCTCATGTTCATCTCCCTCGGAAGCGAGACGATAGACTCGGAGAGCACCGACAACAGACTCGGACCTCGGCATCTCGGCTCTCGTCCTCCTTTGTCTGTTGTCTACGTGTCTGTTCTCTGTCGTCGTCATATCATGCTGTACAGCTTCGCGGCGTTGAGGGCGCACAGCTTCGCGCGCTCGTCGGCGGCGACGTCGCGGAACATATCGTCGATCACGCGGCGCGTGTTCGGCCAGTCGCAACCGTGATGCGGGTAATCGCTCGACCACATCATGTTGTCGATACCGACGACGCTGCGGTTGCGCACCGCGTAGTGGTCGACCATGAACGTGGCGCGCCAATTGCGCCGGAAATAGAAGCTGGGCGGGTGCTGCAGCTGCACGGGCAACCACGAGCGATTGCGCGCCCAGCGATCGTCCAATTGCTCCAAGATATAGGGAATCCAACCGCAGCCGGCTTCGACGGTCACCCAGATGAGATCGGGGAAGCGATCGTGGACGCCGGAGCTGATGATTTCCGGAAGGTCGACGATCATGTTCGCCGCCCCCACCGTTGCCAGACCGGTCAGGTCTTCGCCACGCACTCCTTTCGGCTTGGGCTTCTGGATCTGGCGCATGACACGGACATGGAAGTGCACGGCGACGCCGAGTGCTTGCGCCGCATCCCAGAACGGGTCGTCGTTGGGCCCGATCGCTGCCCCGGCGCTGGGCAGGGTATTCAGCCACACGCCGCGCATGCCGAGCTTCAGGCAGCGTTCCATCTCCTTGATGCAGGCTGCGGCGCCGAGGGCGGGCATGGCGGCGAGGCCGATGAGACGGTCGGGGGCCGCCGCGACGAACGTCTCGGCGAGCCAGTTGTTGTAGGCCTGCACGCCCGCCAGATGAAACTCGGGGTCGGGATCCGAGAAGAAGTGGCTCATCATGCGTGCCGAGCCGAAAAGGACCTCGGCATCGACACCGTCGACATCCTGTTCTTGCAAGCGCGGCTCGGCGTGGAAGTTGCCTTGATTCGCCGCCGCGAAAGTGACCCCGGTCCACCGCGCGTGCGCGCGCCCAGCGGAGGCGTAGATGCCGATCGGTGCCGGCGGCACGTCGGGCGCGAATTGCCACGCTTCGCCGCCGTCGCCGTCGGGCACGACCCTGGGAACCTTGTGGTGGAACTTTGTCGCCATGTATGTCGTCCACAGATGCGGTGGTTCGAGGACATGGGAATCCGCCGAGATCAGTCGATACGCACGCGCCATTGAAAGAGCCTTTACGGTTGGTGTTCGTGTGTCGCAGCCGACGGTCGTTGATATCCGAGGAAGGCAACTCGGTGCAAGAAGGTTGGGGCGAGGGAGTGCCTATCCTATCAGCCTGTCGGACTTGGCAGTGCATAGCGACCAACGGGAACGGACTACAGAACAGACGCCGACCGCAGGCCCTAGAGGGCCTGCGGTCGGCGTCCTTTCTATGGCCCGCTCCCCCTTCGGGGAGCCTCAGGACAGGATCGGCCGCTGCGGGCTTCCAAGGCCGACAGGCTGCTAGCCGGGCCTGCGACCGGTGTTTTGTGCGGCCGCTCTTTACCGGCCGCTCGAGGGCTGATCGACTTGAGCGTGCTCATCGTCTCCCGCCGCGCGATCCTTGACTAACTCCGACGGCTTGTGCGATGTGCCCCGGCTATGAAGCATATCGGGGAACGTGGGTTTGCGCCTTGTGGCGCGGGTTGGCTCGCCATCGTGTCGCTGGCCGCAATGCTGGCAGGCTGTGGCGACAATTCGATCACCAACGGCACCACCGCGACGCCCACGGCGAAGCCGGTGGTGACGGCTACAGCGTCACCTACGGTGACGCCGGAACCGACGGTTACCGCGACGCCGTCGGCGCTGCAGCTGTCGGGCTCCGTGACCGATGCGCAGTCCAAGCCCCTGGGCGGCGTTGCCATCACCGCATCGGACAACGTGCAACATCGCAAGGTGAGCGTTTTCACCGCGGCCGACGGATCGTTCAGCTTTCCGTCGTTGGCGCCGGCGGCGTATCAGCTGCACGTCAAGCGCATCGGCTATGTGGAGCAAGACATCGCTGTCGCGGCGCAACGTGGCGCGGCGACGGCAACCTTTGCGTTGCCGACGCTGGACGACATCACCGACCAACTGCCGGCGTCCTACTTCTTGTCGATCATTCCCTGGCCCGACAAGCACACCCAGGGCGATTTCGTCCGCACCTGCGCCAACTGCCATCAGATCGGCACCTTCGAATTTCGCGAATCGCGCACCGCCGACGACTGGAAAGCGTTGGTCGACAGGATGATCGGTTACGGTGCGGTCGCTTTCTTCGATGAGACACGCAACCTGCTGCTGCCGACGCTGGTCAGCACCTTCGGCAACAATCCAACGTGGCCGCACTTTGCGCCACCACCGCCGCCGCGCGGCGATTCCGTGCGCGCCGTCGTCTACGAGTGGGAGATCGATCCGGTGAATCACCCGGACTGCCACGATCTCGAAATCGGGAACGACGGAACCGTCTATACGGTCCCAGGGATGTATTCACTGAATCCGGCGACCCTGGAGCGCGCCAGCTATCCGATCAACGGTGGCGGCCATTCGGTCGAGCATGACACCGACGGCAATATGTGGATCACCGTGCCCGGCCCGGACCAGCTGGTCAAATTTGATGTGCACACGAAGCAGTTCACCACGTACGACCAGCCCCGCATCGGCGATGACGTGGGGGCGTATCCACACACCCTGCGTTTCGATGCCCAGGGACGCATCTGGTACACCTTGACGCAGTCGAATCACGTCTGCCGCTTCGATCCGCCGACGGCGCAATTCACCTACTATCGCCTGCCGCCTGCCGATCCTGCCGTCAGCGGCCTGCCGATCGCGGTGGCGTACGGCTGTGACGTGGCGCCGGATCAGACCGTCTGGTGGTCGCAGCTCTTCGGCGATCGGATCGGCAGCGTCAACCCGGTTACGGGCGAAGTGAAATCGTGGCGTCCCCCATTTGATGGGCCGCGACGTTTGGGTGTTGGCCCAGACAACATCGTCTGGGTGCCCGGCTACGGCAGCAGTCAGCTCGGACGCTTCGACCCGAGTACCGAAACCTGGAAAGTGTACGATCTGCCGACGCTGCCGAAGGGCTATGACATGCCGTACAACGTCACGGTCAATCGCGCCACCGGCGATGTTTGGATCACCGGATCGAACTCCGACAGCTTGATTCGCTTCCGGCCGAGCACGGAAACGTTTACCGTCTTTCCGATTCCTTCGCCCATCGACTTCACGCGTGAGATCGAATTCGATGACCAGGGCGGCATATGGACCTGCACCTCCAACGCGACACAACACGATCCCGACCCGGGGTCAGGCCGCATCATCAAGATCGAGCTGCGCGAGCGCGAAGGTGTCTGTGGTGACGGCGTGCTGCAGCTTGGAGAAGATTGCGACGACGGCAATACGGTCAGCTGCGACGGCTGCTCCGCCGATTGCCGCGCCGAGACTGGATGTGGCGATGGCGTCGTCTGCGGTGCCGAGGCGTGCGACGATGGGAACACCGACAGCTGCGACGGCTGCTCCGCCACCTGCACGGTTGAAGTGGGCGAGCATTGTGGCGATGGGACGGTCAACGCGGCGTGTGGCGAGGAATGCGATCCGCCGGGGGCGACGTGTACGGCAGAATGCAAACGCATCCCGACGTGTGGCGACGGAGTCAAGGATCCCAACGAGGAGTGTGACGACGGCAATACGGTCAGCTGCGACGGTTGTACCGCCGATTGCCGTGTCGAGACCGGCTGCGGTGACGGCGTACAGTGTGGTGCGGAAGCATGCGACGACGGCAACCTGAACGCCTGCGATGGCTGTTCTCCGACGTGCGAGGTGGAAGCGGGCACGGTGTGCGGGGACGGCATCGTCAACAGCGCCTGCGGTGAGGAATGCGATCCGCCTGGCGTCGGTTGCTCGTTTACGTGTAAGCACACCAGCGCGGCGCTGGGGACGCGCCATTTCAGCTTTGGCGGATCCTTCTACTCCTCGGCGCTGGGTCCCAAGGCGGCGCTCGGAGCGCTGCACGGTGCCATCGATCTGGTTGCCGGCACACCGGACGAAAACGGTGTCGCTCCGGTTACGGTTGCCGGACCCGTCTACTACTCCGCGGCCATTCTGGGCGGGCAGTTCGGGTATCTCTGCGTGCGCATCGACTCGTGCACCGGATTCGTCGACTGCGACGGCGGCAGCAGGGTCGACGTGCAGGTGACGCAGGACAGCATGGGGCCGGGTCTGAATGGCGGACCGGTGCAAACCACCGCCGATCTGGGTGCCGATGGCGGCCCTGGCGCCGTGGAGCTGCACTGCCAGCAGGCGGTCAACCAGTTGCCTCCTGGGGCCGGAAGCGATTGCCCCAACGCGGACTATCCGCCGGCGCAAGACGTGGTCTATACCACTGGCACGACGCAGGCGGGGTTCACCAACGGCGCGCCGAAGATCGGCAACGGGACGATGACGCAGCAGGGGCAGAACTTCGACTGCGTCACGTGGGCGACGGAGAACGGGCCTGGGAAGCTGGCGGTTGGCTACCTCTTCGAGGAGGTCGAGGAAGCGGGGGACACGGCGAACGCCAACGTGCTCGATGATTGAGGGCTGCGCCCGGCGTCTCTTCGATGATCCCGCCGCCCTCGGCGGCCAGCCGGCGTATGTGCGTCTGAGGGGATACAACACTCCCGAGATCAACATCCCTGTGTCGTAGCCCCGTATCGGACGTCGTTCGCAGGCTGCGGCGGTCGTTTGCCAGTGTTCCAAACCCCGATAGCAGTCTGCGGCGCCCGTTTGGCAGTGTTCCAGACGCCCGCCGCAGACTGCGCCGGTCATCTGGCAGCGTTCCAGATGACCGCCGCAGAGTGCGCCAGTCATCTGGCAGCGTTCCAGACGACCGCCGCAGAGTGCGCTGGTCATCTGGCAGT
>CAZTDK010000443.1:0-5846 GCA_964611965.1 uncultured Binatia bacterium (SeqCode)
GCAGGAAACCAAGGACGCCATCCGGCAGTGCAACGCGGTCGCCGGGGATCCGCACAATCCCGACGTCGTGGCGTTTCTGGGCTGGGAATGGACCCAGGTCGGCGCCGATGCCGCCACCCACTACGGGCACAAGAACGTCATCTTCCGTGACACGGAGGAAGGCAAAGTGCCGACCCGGCCGATCAGCGCCCTCAACGATCAGCTCGTCGGCGCGCTGCGCCGGCGGCCGCCGCTCTGGCAACGCCTGGAAGTCCCGCTTCTCGACTGGTCGAACCGGCAACGCTACTTCGATTTCGCGCAGTACCAGACCGAGCTGATCGACGTGCCGCTCTGCCCGGAGGGCGTCGACACCCGCAGCCTACCGCCCAACTGTCATGAACGCGCGCAGACGCCGCGCGAGCTGTTCGAGAAGCTGTCACAATGGGGCTTCGACACCATTGTCATTCCGCACGGCACGACGTGGGGGTTGTATACGCCACCGGGGTCTTCATGGGACAAGCAGCTCAGCGCGGCGCAACACGACCCCGAGAAGCAAACCTTGATCGAGGTGTATTCCGGTCACGGCAACTCCGAGGAGTATCGCGACTGGCGCCCGGTCAACCATGACGCCAGCGGTCACGAGACCTGCCCCGAGCCCAGCAAGGGGTACACTCCGTGTTGCTGGCAAGCCGGAGAGCTGATTCGCGCGCACTGCGGCGACATTCCCAAGGCGGAGTGCGCGCGCCGCGTCGCCACAGCGCAGCAGAACTTCGTCGACGCCGGCGTCCTTGGGCATCTCACCGTCTCCGGCGCCACGATCCAGGATTGGAAGAACTGCGGGCAGTGCACCGACTGCTTCGACCCGGCCTTCAACTCCCGACCCGCGAGCTCGGTGCAATACATGCTGGCCATCAGCAACTTCGACGACCCGGCGCAGCCGCGCCGTTTCCGCTTTGGCTTCATCGCCTCCAGTGACAACCACAGCGCCCGTCCGGGTACCGGCTACAAGGAATTCGCCCGACGCTACATGACCGAGACGGGGGGCCCCCGCGACGAGGTCTGGCAACGACGCCTTCTCGGCCCGCAGCCGGGACAGCCGGGGGAATCGGTACGTTTCGACGCCACCATCGACACGCGGCCGGCGTTTCAGCAGGTTGATTTCGAGCGCCAGGCCTCGTTCTTCCTCACCGGCGGCCTGGTAGCGGTACATGCCGAGGGGCGTGACCGCGATGCGATCTGGAAGGCGCTCAAGCAGCGCGAGGTCTACGGCACCAGCGGCGATCGCATCCTGTTGTGGTTCGACCTGCTGAACGCGCCCGGCGGTCCGCTGCCAATGGGTGCCGAGACCACGCTCGGCGAAAACCCCCATTTCCGGGTACGCGCCGTCGGGTCGTTCAAGCAGTCACCCGGCTGCCCGAGCTACGCCACGAGTGCGCTCACGCCGGAGCGGCTGCAGCGGCTGTGCCGCGGCGAATGCTACAATCCCAGCGACGAACGGCGCTTGATTACGCGCATCGAGATCATTCGCATCCGCCCGCAAGACAAACCCGGTGAGCCCGTGGGTGCGCTGATCGAAGATCCCTGGCGGCGCTTCGAGTGTCCGCCGGAGCAGACGGGCTGTGCCGTCGAGTTCGAGGATCCGGATTTCGTGGCGGGCCAGCGCGAGTTCATTTACTACGCGCGCGCCATCCAGGAACCCACCCCCGCCGTGAATGCGGGTGGCTTGCGCTGCACCTACAACGACAAGGGTGCATGTATCGAAGTTCACCCCTGCTACGGCGACTACCGCACGCCGGCGGACGACGACTGCCTGGCACCGAACGAGGAGCGCGCCTGGTCGTCGCCGATTTACGTGGGAGTAAAACGTGAAACGTAAAGCGTGATTAGGGGAGCGGGATGTCTTCCAAAATTTCGGTAGCTGGACTCCGATACGCTGCAGGAGCTTCGCGGATCAAGGTGTTCCGCTGCTGTGGAACCATGGCCAACAGGAGACGGATGATTTCGGCAAGCAACTCCATGCGATGATTTGCAACCTTCTCGGTAAGAATGTGGCGGCCCTTGAAATACCAGTCTCGACTTTCGCGCGCCGATCCCAGGGCGTATTCATAGAAACGTGCACGATCCTTCCCAGTCCCACGAGAATAGCCTTCAGCGAGATTTGCACCGACCGAACCCAAGGAACGATACAGCTGGTCAGCCAGCCCCATCGTACGCCGGTCTTGAACGAGCTTTGTTACATCGGACCAGCCAAGATCAGCAGCAAAGAGCGCCAACCGATAAGCCTTCATCTTCCACAATGAGTCCCGACTGATTGCTTCCGGAACCGCGCGTTCCCACTCGTCGTACTTCATGCCATCCTCCATTTACGTTTCACGTTTTACGTTTTATTGAAGTCACGTGTCGACTCCCAGCCTTTCAAACCACCGTCGTGCCACGCGCCCAACGCTCCTCCTCGCCCTCGGCGCGGCGGTCGGCATTGCCGCCGCCGCCATCGGGCTGCTGCGCTCTGGAGCATCCACCGGACAGGCTTTGCCGCGCGACGCCATCGCCATGGTCAATGGCCAGGTGATTCGGCTCGACGAGTATCAGCGCGTCGTCAACGGCGTGGGACAAGATCGGCGCGCCGGCGCCGACCAGGTCGCGCGGCGGAACGTCCTCGACCGCCTGATCGAGGAGGAGCTGCTCGTCCAACGCGGATTGGAGCTCGGGTTGGCGCGTCAGGACACCAAGTTGCGACGGGACCTGAGCGCCGCGGTGATCGACTCGATCGTCGCGGAGTATGAAGCCGTGCAGCCCACCGATGCCGAGCTGCACAGCTTCTACGATCAACAACGTGCCTTCTTTTCGCGGCCGGGGCACCTGCGTGTGCGCCAGATCTGGTTCCGCGTCATCAACCCGGCCGATGCGCCGCTCGCCCTCGAGCGCGCGCAGCAGGCGACGCGGCGTCTGCGGGCCGGCGAAGACTTCGCGCAGGTGCGCCGCGCGCTCGGTGATACCGAGATCGCACCGCTGCCCGACACGCTCCTGCCGGTGAGCAAGCTGGCCGACTATCTGGGCGCCACGGCGATGCGCACCGTGCTGTCGCTTGATCCGGGTGGTGTGAGCGATCCGGTGCGCTCGAACACCGGCTACCACGTGCTGCAAGTCGTCGAGCGTCAAGCTGACAGCGCCCCATCGTTCGAGGAGATCAGGCCGGAAGTGATCGCCGAGTTTCGCCGCCGCGGCGCCGACCAGGCCTTGCGCGCATACCTCGACGACCTGCGGAGCCGCGCCGACGTCGTCGTCGCGCCACAGCTGCCATGAGGCTCGCCAGCGCTTCACTTGGCGGGCATGGGGGCCTGGGGGCTTGGGGGCCTGGAAGAAACCTGGGTTCTCCAAGCCCTCAAGCCCGCAAGCCCGCAAGCCCCCAAGCCCCCGCTTCACGTACATTGTGCGTGTGGCGTCTCACGTTGTGCATCCTCGCGCTGCACGCCCACCCCGCCGCCGCCCACGACCGCACCACCTCCTATTCCACCTGGGACATCCGCGGCCGCGAGGCGCACGTTACCGTCCGGCTCTCGGCGCTCGACGTAACCCGCTTCCCCTGGGCCACCACCGCGGGAACGGATCTCGATCAGCTGCTCGGAAAGTACCTGACTCAGCAGCTACAGCTCCTGGCCGATGCGACACCGTGTGCGGTGAACGACGGGCCGCGCCGGCTGGACGCGCCACCCGGGCGCGTGATCTTCGAGTGGCGCGCGGTCTGTCCCGCCGACGGCGCCCTCCAGGTTCGTTCTGCCTTGCTGCTCGACGTCGCGCCCGCCCACTTGCACTTCGCGCGCGTAACCCGCGACGGCACCCATGCCCAGGAGCGCGTCCTCTCCGAGGCCGAGCGCGTGTGGCGCCTGTCAGACACGGCGCCGCAGCAACACACGGTCGAACCCAGCGGCACCTCGCTGGCGGGCTACATCACCCTCGGCATCGAGCATATTTTGACCGGCTACGATCACATGGCATTCCTGCTGGCGTTGCTGCTGCTCGGCAGTTCCGTGCGCGAGGTCGCACAGGTAGTCACCGGCTTCACGGTCGCACACAGCATCACACTCGGGTTGACCGTCCTCGGGTTTGTACATCCCGACCGTGCACCTGTGGAAGCATTGATCGGGCTGTCGATCGCCCTGGTTGCAGCCGAGAACGCCTGGCTCCTCGGCAGGCGTGGTTGGGGCATGCCGGCGGCCATTGCAGGCGCGCTCACGGTCCTCGCGCTGGCGGCGACACGCGGCCACGGACGGGTCCCGGCGCTGACGTTGGCCGGCCTGGCGCTGTTCACGCTTTGCTACTTTGGCCTCCTGCAACGCCGGGTGCGGACGGGCTCGGTACGCTGGGCGATCGCCTTCATTTTCGGGCTGGTGCACGGCTGCGGGTTCGCCGCGGTGCTCGGAGAGGCGGGCTTGCCGGCCGACCGCGTCGTGCACGCGCTGTTGGGTTTCAACATCGGGGTCGAGCTCGGTCAGCTCGCCATCGTGGCGGTGGTCTGGCCGCTGTTGCAGTGGGTCACCCATCGGCGCGAGCGCATGCGTGAGGCAATCATCGAAGTGGGCTCCGCGGCGGTGCTGGCGCTAGGCGTGTTCTGGTTCGTCACGCGAACGTTCGGATAGAACGCCAGCGTCGGCGGCCTCGAGCGGTGTTCGATCCACGCGTGCCCGCGGTGGACATTGGCGGCAGGGAACACCAACCTCTTCGAGCCGTTCTCGACGACCAAGGCGGATGGCCTGGGGATCGGCCTTTGGATCAGTCAGTCCATCGTCGTCGCCCACGGCGGTGAGCTCTGGGCCGAACCGGCGCAGGCGCGCGGCGCCACCTTCGCCTTCACATTGCCGGGAGCTAAGCAGGCACGTCGAGCATCGGCCCGCAAATGCAGGGCCGCAGGCCCTAGCCTTTGCGGGCGCGGCGCACGGTCGGGCGCGGCGGCACCGTGAGCACCGGACAGGGGGCGCCACGCACCACCCGGTCGGCCACGCTGCCCATCACCAAGTGCGACAACCCGGTGCGCCCATGCGTGCCCATGACGATCAGATCAGCACTACGGCGGCGCGCCTCGTCGCAGATCGCTTGATACGGTGTCCCGCGCAGCAGGATCGTCTCGCACTTGCGGCCGGCTTTGCGGACCCGCGCCTCCAAGATCGTCAGCTGCTCGCGCCCGAGACGCTGCTGCTCCTCCACGAACAGGCCGAGATCGCCGGCATAGTAGAGGGGCTCGGCGACAAACACGATTGCGAGCTGCGCCTTGAAGAAAACGGCGAGGTCAACGGCGTAGTCCAACGCCTGAATGGACGGCTCGGAGAGATCGACGGGCACCAAGATCCGCTTGATCGTCATCATCGTTTTGAATCTTTGCAAGCCGCTCGCCAATTCGCAACCGGCACGACGTCCCATGAGGCCTCGCCTCACAACGCATTTCTGCAACGACCACTCTTCGGGGAATCGCAACTCCAGGAAACCAGTGGCGGACCATTCTGAACCCGGGCCGCTTTTACCGGCCACGCCACATCACCACCATGGCGGTCAGCGCCGTGAACATGCTCAGCACAGTGATCAGCGCGGAACGCCACGGCCGCCGCTGGTGGCGCATTTCCATCAGGGCAAGGAGAGTGACGATGGCCACTCCACTTTCCAGTACGGCGAAGGTCATGGGCATATGATCTGCACGACGCGGCTACCGGTTGATGCCAAGTTCGTCACGGACTTCATTTCACCTGAATCGAACGCAGATACTCGGCAATGAGCAGGATCTTGCCGCGCACCTGTGCTTGGCGATTCAACGACGTCCCGACCTCAGCGCGAAAGCGATCACCCCACACCGGCATGTCGGAATCACCGTGGGCACG
>CAZTDK010000444.1:0-5832 GCA_964611965.1 uncultured Binatia bacterium (SeqCode)
GTTGGTGATCGTCGGCGTCGGTGTACGCGTGCGCGTTGGGGTGCGCGTCGGCGTACCCGTGCGCGTACCGGTTGGTGTCGATGAGCTGGTAAAGGTCACCGTAGGGCTGCGTGTGGCGGTGAACGATGCGGTTGCAGTTGGCGATCGCGTCGATGTCGGCGTCCGCGACGCGGTCAGGGTAATGGTCGCCGTCGGCGTGCGACTCGGTGTCGCGGTAGTGGTGCCCGTCGCTGTGACTGTCGGGCTCGGCGAGGCGGTCGGTGTCGTCGACGGCGTCAGCGTAATTGAGGGCGTCGGCGTCAGCGTCAGCGTCGGCGTCAACGTCAGCGTCGGCGTCGGCGTCGGCGTCAACGTCAGCGTCGGCGTCAACGTCGGCGTCGGCGTCGGCGTCAGCGTCGGCGTAGGCGTCAACGTCAGCGTCGGACTCTCGACCAGCGTTGCGCTCGGCGCAACGCTCGGGGTCTCGGTCATCGTTGCACTATTGGTAGGCGTCGGGGTCAACACCGCGACCGTCGCAGTTGAGCTCGGCGCCGGGGTGGGCGGTGCCGTGGCCAGCCAGCCCACCTCGGCCACAAGGTCCGCCGCCGTCACTTGCTGATCACCGTTGACGTCCGCCCCGGCGCAAGCCGCGGGCTCCACCAACGCCGCAATCACGGCCGTCAGATCATTGGCATCAACCACTCCATTGCAATCCGCGTCACCAGGCAGAGCAGCGGTGGTCCGTGCGGCAAGCAACGTGCAGACAAGAACACCCAGCAGCAAGGGCCACTTGCGGTAACCCGCCCACGACGCACCGTTCGAAAGCACGCAGCGACGCGTCCCCGCGCGGTCAGTCGGGCGCGCAACATGCTCTGCAAGCTCGGTCATGGCATTCCTCGTTCGCGGACGAATTCAACTAGGAGGTTCGGAGTGGAGTGGGCGTGGGCGTAGCGACCCGCACCACGACTTGAGCGGTCGGTCCCGTGTTGCCAGCGATATCGCGGAGCCGCACCGTCAGCAGGGAATCCCCAGGCGGAAACAACGTGGTGATCGCCATGAAGTCGCAGAACTGCGCAGTCGCGCTTGCGGTGATGATCTTGGGATCGCCCGACGCGTCGGTAAAGGTGCACGCCGCTGACGCGGTGAACGGCTGGAACCGACAGGCAAGGTCGCTGAGTGCATCGCTGACAGCGTCATCATTGGGTTGAAAGTTGGGGGGATTAATACCGGGAATGCCGCCCCCACCGGAGGAGACGGGCCCAGTATCGCACACGGTCGCGCTACCGTTGCCCATATTCCGGCTGCTCTCGATCTGTAGGTCGGGCCGCTGATCCGCACCGGGCTGCAGCGACGTACCCACCTTTTGATGGCTGAGACCCGGGGCGCCCTCAACCACAATGACGAACTGGCCGCTCCGCATGTTGAACACCCGCAGGCCATTCTCGATGGCCGGGGTCGGCGTTGGCGTAGTTTCGCAGCCTTGGTTGCAGCAAAAGACGCAGCCGTCCGCATTCGGAATCGCGCCGACGAACAGCACAACCGGTCCCTGCCCGGTCGGCGTCGGCGAGGGCGAGACCGTCGCCGTGATCGTCGGCGTTGCCGTCGCTGTTGCCGTCGTCGTCCGCGTGGGACTTCGCGTCAGTGTCGCCGTTGCCGTCGGCGTAATCGTTGCCGTCGGCGTAGTCGTTGCTGACGTTGTCGGCGTAGCGGTCGGCGTCCGCACCGTCGGCGTCCGCGTCGGAGTGTTGGTCCGGCTGTTGGTCGGCGTCGGCGTCGCTGTGCTGCTTGCAGTTGCAGTCCTCGTCGGAGTCGACGTGGGCGTCGCCGTCGCCGTGGGACTGAAGGTGGGGGTGCGGGTCGGGGTATTGGTGCGGCTACTGGTCGGCGTCGGCGTCAACGTCCCGCTTGCGGTCGCGGTCGGCGTCGCCGTCGCCGTGGGACTGAAAGTGAGGGTGCGGGTCGGGGTATTGGTGCGGCTACTGGTCGGCGTCGGCGTCAACGTCCCGCTTGCGGTTGCGGTCGGCGTCGCCGTCGCCGTGGGACTGAAAGTGAGGGTGCGGGTCGCAGTGGGGGTACGGGTATTGGTTGCAGTTGTGGTGGAGGTGCGGGTCGACGTCGCCGGGCCGGTCACCGTCATGCTGGCAGTCACCGTCGCGCTGGCAGTCGCGGTCGCGGTGGGCGTCGGCGTCGCGGTGCGCGTCGCTGTCCGCGTCGCCGAGGGCGTCAGCGTCGCGGTTGACGTTCTGGTGACCGTCGCCGTCCGCGACGGGCTTGTCGTGATCGTCGGCGTCGGTGTTCGCGACGGGGTTGTCGTGATCGTCGGCGATAGGGTGCGTGACGCCGTCGAGGTCGGGGTTGCCGACTGATTCGGCGACGACGTCGCCGACGGGCTTGGCAGCGCTGTCTCCGTCGCCGTGGGCGTTGTCGTATTGGTGCTGGCCGGTGTCGCCGTCTGCGTCGCAGTGTGCGACACGGTGGGACTGGCGGTCAAGGTAACGCTCCGGGTCGGCGTCGAAGAATCTGTGGGCAAGGGGCTCATGCTCGGCGTCGCGGTGGCCGTCGGCGCCGCCAGCCAGCGCACTTCCGCGGCGAGGTCCGCCGCCGTCAGTGCATCATCGACGTTCGCATCGGCCCCGCTGCACGTGCTCCCTTCGAAGGGCGCGGCAACCACCGCCGTCAGGTCGAGGGTGCTATTGAGTTCACCGTCGCAGTCTGCGTCGCCCGGCCTGGCTTGCGCCGCCCGGAGCGGGCTCGAAACACACAGTTGCCCAAGCGCCGCCATCAGCAGGAGTCCGGTGGTCACGCGGCCCATGGCGTTCACTGCAGCGGCCTATCGAGCAACCTGTCCGATTTGATAATCCCTATCGACCAACGGGAGCGGGGCATGGAAGAGACGCCGGCCGAGCCGCGTCGCCGCCCTTGCCAGCCGCGTGTGGCGCACCTCCCCGGAGCTGCCTGAAGCGCACACACGCGCAGCGGTCTCTTGGCGGTGGCGGCCATCGGCTTGCAGGATGCGCCAACATGAGATTTTGTTGCATGCCCAGCCGCGACGCCAAGCGCCGCGCGGGCAAGGAGCGCGACAACTGAAGGCGGAAATACGTGGATCATGACTCAAGTTTGCCGCCCGCAGCGCCCCAACGGGAAGCGGAACGCCGCCAGGACGCCGGCCGCTGGCCTCAGTAGGTGCCACCGAGCTTGCTGTGATCCCAACTACTGACACGTTCGGGAGTCACCTTGATCAGCACACGTTTGCGCGCTTGCTGCTTCAGCGCCTCTTCGATCCCTTCGGGCATCGCGCCCATCATCTTTTGGTGGATCCGTGTGAGGGTCCGAACGCACGCATCAACGTCGGCGATCACCTCTGCACGCCCGCGAATCAACACGCCTTTGAGTGTGTCATACGTCGTCCCGCTTTCGGCCATGAGCGCCACTCTGGAAGTCCGCTGGATGTTCAGTGCTTTCTGCGATTTCGCGTACGTGGTCATCAGCACGCAGCCGTTGTCCATCACGTACCACATCGCCACCGAGTGCGGATAGCCGTGGCGGTCGATGCTGGACAGAACGATCGTCCTGGTCTGCTCGAGGAATTCGTCGCGCTCGTGCGCCGTCATTTGAATCGCGTCGCGTCGTTTCATCGTGGTTCGCTCCTCCGCCTCGCGTCGACCTGCAACACAACAGAAAAATCCGGCGCCGGTCAACGGTGTTTCTGCAAGTCACCCGTGCACACCTGCCTTGACGCTGGCGCCGCGTTCGTATTGGATGCGGCGGTGCGCAACCGGAATCTGTTGATCCCTTGCGGCCTGGTCGCGACCGCGCTGATGCTCGCCGCGCCGGTTCACGCCGCCGACGTCCAAAAGGGTCAGGGCCTCTACGCCAGTCGATGCTTGTTCTGCCACGGCGCGGCCGGGAAAGGTGACGGTCCGGCGGGGGCCGCCCTCAAGCCACGGCCGACAAATTTCGCAGCCCCCGAATACTGGCAGGCCGCAAAGATTGACGCGATGAAGGAGGTCATCGCTAACGGCAAGCCCGGCACCGCGATGGTCTCCTTCAAAGCGTCGGTCAGCCCGGAGCAGATCGACGACCTGATTGCCTATCTACAGACGTTCAAGCCGGCGCCATGACCGTCGGTGTCGCCGCTCGCTGACGGCGCCGCTCGCCTGCTGGCGTGGGCGAAGTCGACCGCCGCAATGAAGGCCAGGAGGCTGTCGCGAAACACCACGGGCTGTTCCAGGGGAAGATTGTGGCCGGCATCCGCAACCAGCAGGAGCCGCGCAAAAGGGAGCGCGCGGCTGAGCTTGACCGCGCCGCCAGGTGGCGTGAGCTGATCATCCAGACCTTGCAAGATCAGTGTCGGCGCGATCAGCCGCCGCAGCTCTGCTGTCCAGTTGTAGTCGCTCACGGCGCGCGCCGCGGCGGCGTAGCCTCTCGGGTCGCAGGCAGCGTTGCGCCGTCCGAGAGCAGCCACGACCTCGGGATGCTGCCGCGCAAAGGCTGGCGAGAAGGCGCGCGAAGCGTCTGCCGTCTGCGCGTCAAACCCGTCGCGCTCGATCCGGTCCGCCAAGCGCTGCCACGTGGCGGTCGCTTTCTGTCCCACCTCGCTCGATGTGCTCACCAGCACCAATGACCGTACGCGCCGCGGGAAGTCGAGGGCCAGACGTTGCGCAATCACCCCTCCCATGGAGATGCCCACCACGTGCGCGTCACCGATACCACACGCGACGAAGAGCCGATCGAGGTCGCAGGCAAACGTGGCGGGGGAATAGGGCCCCGGCGGCTTGTCCGACACACCGAACCCGCGCACGTCAGGTCGCGTCACGCGGTGATGCGCCCCGAAGATCGCCGCCTCGCTATCCCAGATGGTCAGGTCGCTGCCCAGGCCATGGATGAGCACCAGGTCGGTACCCACACCCTGCTGCTCGTAGTTCAGCGCAACGTCGCCAACATTCACACGCGGCATGCGCGCTTCCTAGCGGATCGTCAACGCCCCCTTCAAGCACCCTCGAGGCCCGGTTGCCTTCCAGCGGTTCTTCCCTCAGAAGTAGTCATCGATGAACTCCCGTGGCGCGCTCGATGGCGTACGCGTGCTCGACCTCGCCGATGAGCCGGGCGCGCTGTGCGGCAAACTTCTCGCCGATATGGGGGCCGATGTCATCAAGATCGAGCCGCCCGGCGGGTCGCCGATGCGGCGCATCGGACCGTTCCACAGCCCAGGCAGGGACGCCCGTTCCCGTGGACACGGGACCGGCTCCCTGTTCTTCTGGCACTACAACACCAACAAGCGCAGCGTGACGCTGGACCTCGACAGCGAAGACCAGCGCGCGTCCTTCGTGCAACTCGCCACGACGGCGGACATCGTCATTGAAACAGCGGCGCCTGGCCGTCTCGAGGCCCAAGGCATTGGGTACCCAAAGCTGAGCGCACGCAACCCGGGGCTGACGCTCGTTTCCATCACCCCGTTCGGCCAGACCGGTCCGTATCGCGACTACCAGGGCTCGGATCTCATCGGGCAAGCCACCGGCGGCATGCTGTTCGTCAACGGCTTCCCCGGCGCAGCGCCCCTGCCGGGATTCGGTCTGCAAGCGTATCACAGCGCCTCGGCGTATGGCGCTATCGGCGCGCTTCTGGCGCTACTGGCGCGCGACCACACGGGGCGCGGCCAATGGATCGACGTCAGTATCCAGGAATGCGTCGCCGCGGCGGTCGAGCACGCCAGCAGCGTCTTTCACCAGCATGGCAGCATCGCCGAACGCCAGGGCAGCCTGCATTGGACACGCTACTTCCGCGTCGGAAAGTGTCGCGACGGCTATGTCATGCACTGCACGCTCGGCGACTGGACCTCGCTCCTCGAGTGGG
>CAZTDK010000445.1:0-5830 GCA_964611965.1 uncultured Binatia bacterium (SeqCode)
TTAGAGCTGTTGGCGTGGCCGCCGCCATTGTCAGCGAGCGCTTCCGCTTCGTCGACATTACTCATTTGCATACCGCCGCTCTCAACGATGGCGCGGTGAAACAAGCCATGGGCCTGTGGCGAGAGCAGCAGGGAGAACACGTTCGTGCCGCCGGCCGACTCGCCGAAGATGGTCACGTTGTTCGGATCACCGCCGAATGCAGTGGCGTTTTCTCGTATCCACTGCAAGGCGCGTACGAGATCGAGCGTACCGAAGTTGCCGGAACGGTCGAGCTCGTTGGTGCCGGCGTTGCGCATCGCGGCGTGACGAAACCAACCGAAGGGGCCGAGCCGGTAGTTGGTGGTGACCACGAGCACGTGCTGTTGCGCGGCGAGGTTGCCGCCGTTGTAGAAGCCGGCTTCGCCGATGGTATTGCCGCCACCGTGAATCCACAGCATGACTGGCAGCCGGGCCGCGTCCTTTGGAACGTCTGCTGCGGCGAAGCGCGGCGCGTAGACGTTGAGGTACAGGCAGTCTTCGCTCCCGACGGGGGTGCCTTCGCGTCCCTTCTTCACGCCACCGAACGGGCTGGCGTACTGCGTGCACGCCGAGCCGAAGGCCAGCGCCTCGCGTGTCCCCGTCCACGGCTGCGGCGGCAGCGGCGCGCGCCAGCGCAGCCCGCCCACGGGCGGCGCGGCAAACGGAACGCCGAGCCACACATGGCTTCCGTATTCGCCTACAAACCCCACCACCGCTCCTGAAGTAGTGCTGCGCCGTGCCGCGGGATCCGCTACCGGCCGCGGCGGGTCCTTGGTCCCGCAGGCGCCAAGCACTGCGGTCAGCAGCGTGATGCATCCGGTTGCGACGAAGGTCTTCGAAGCTCGCATAACCCCTCCGGTCTGGAAGAATTCTTACCGCGCTCGGCAGGCTGCGCGAAAGACCCGCGAGACAACCGTGGAGACGGGAGTGCACAAACGCAAGAGCCCTCATGACGCCGCTGCGCGCAAGAGCGAAGCCCCCAAGCCCCCTTTCGACACAGAATGCGGTTGAGCCCCGCGAACCTCTGCTGGTAAAACGCCACCCATGATCTCAGATGGCGACACGGTGGTGCGACTCAGCGGCTTGCAGGCGGCGCCCAGCGACCTGGCGCATTTCATACCGGCTTTCGTCGAAACCGCCAGCACCTATCTCGGTGTGACCGGCTCGACCGCGTTGAACGCCGCCGGTGACCGCCGTGCCGGCCCCTTCGATTTTCTCGGCTTGTGCCCGGCGGCGGATGGGTACGGCTGGCAACGCGTCGGGACGTTCGAGCCCGCGGTGGAGACCAGCGGCATCACGTACGATGTTGCGCGGTGCGGTGAGTGGAGAGCCTGCTTGCCGGGATAGCCTGGGGCGGTTGCCGAACCTCAGTCCGAGCCGCCCCAGGCTAACGGCTTCCTGTCGCGGTGGGGCTGTTCAGGCGTTTCACGTGGCGCCTTTGAGGCTTTGCGTGAGTCCGTCGTTTTGGATGGTGGGCTAAGGTTCCGCGACGCTGGTCTCGTCAGCCGGCGCTGCGATCACATCCTCCCCGCGGATGGTCAGCGCCACGCGGATGAGGAACTTCCCACACGGCGGGCCGGAGACGCATTCGCCGGTGTCGGGCACATAACAGGCGCCGTGCGTGGCGCACTGAATGAACTGCTGGTCCTCGGTCATGAACTGGTTGTCGATCCAGTCCATGGTCATCGGCACGTGCAGGCAGCGATTGACGTAGGCATAGAGCGTGCCGCCGTGGTTGACAACGAAGCACTCTTCTTCGCACCCGTTCACCTGCAGGAAGAACTTCTTGGTGTGGCCGGGCTGGATTTCGCCGACCCGCGCCACGACGACTGAGGTGTTCGCCATTTCGGGGAGAGTAAAGCGTGAAACGTGAAACGTAAAGGCAGGAGTCGAGGAGCGGGCGGTAACTGCGGAGTCAGCGAGCGGCGCTCGCCACCTCGAGCCGCGCCTCTGCCCACCTGCGGTTGGCGTCGGCGGCGAGGTAGGCGTCATCGAGCTGGGAGAGATCCTTCAGCTGCGCTTCGGCGGCTTGCAGATCGCTGCGTGCCTTCGCCGAATCGACGTCCTCCGGGAGCGCCGCGTCGTCGGCGAGCACAGTCATGACGTTGTCGATGACCTCCGCGAAGCCGCCGCGCACCGCCAGCCGCCGCACGTCGCGATCGGTGCGATAGCTCATCGCGCCGATCTCCAGCGACGTCAGGAACGTGATGTGGTCCGGTAAGACGCCGAACTCTCCGAGCGTTCCCGGGCCGGTGACCTCGCGCACCTGCTCGTCGAGCAGCAGCCGGTTCGGGGTGACGATGCGCAGCTGAAAGGCAGTGGCCATGTCGTGAATTATCCTCGGGCGCGTTGACGTGGTCTAGCAGCGTGTCGGACTTGGAAGTCTCCAGCCACCCAACGGGGCGCGGTCCATAGAAGAGACGCCGGCCGCAGGCCTAGGCGGCCATCCGGCGGGCCTTTTCCAAGACCTCGTCGATGGTGCCCACCATGTAGAAGGCCTGCTCGGGGATGTTGTCGTGCTTGCCCTCGACGATTTCCTTGAAGCCGCGAATCGTGTCGGGGAGCTTCACGTATGCGCCCTTCATGTTGGTGAAGGCCTCGGCGACGTGGAACGGCTGCGACAGGAAGCGTTGCACTTTGCGGGCACGCGACACGATCAATTTGTCTTCTTCCGAGAGCTCGTCCATGCCGAGGATGGCGATGATGTCCTGGAGATCCTTGTAGCGCTGCAGAATGGCTTGCACGCTGCGCGCGGCGCCGTAGTGATCGGGGCCGACGATGCCCGGGTCGAGAATCCGCGATGTTGAGTCGAGCGGGTCCACAGCGGGGTAGATGCCGATTTCCGTCAGCGCGCGCGACAGCACGGTGGTGGCGTCGAGATGCGCGAAGGTGGTGGCAGGGGCCGGGTCGGTCAAGTCATCGGCGGGCACGTAGATGGCCTGCACCGAAGTGATGGCGCCTTTCTTGGTCGTCGTGATGCGTTCCTGCAGCTCACCGAGGTCGGTGGACAGGGTCGGCTGGTAACCTACGGCGGACGGCATGCGGCCGAGGAGGGCGGAAACTTCGGAGTTGGCTTGAGTGAAACGGAAGATGTTGTCGATGAAGAGGAGCACGTCCTTGCCCTCTTCGTCGCGGAAATACTCGGCGGCGGTCACCGCGGTGAGGCCGACGCGGGCGCGCGCTCCGGGTGGCTCGTTCATCTGGCCATAGACCAGCGCCGTCTTGGAGATCACGCCCGACTCGCGCATTTCCAACCACAAGTCGTTGCCTTCACGGGTGCGCTCGCCGACGCCGCCGAACACCGAGTAGCCGCCGTGGTGCGTGGCGATGTTGTTGATCATCTCCATGATGAACACCGTCTTGCCCACGCCGGCGCCGCCGAACAGGCCGATCTTGCCGCCGCGCGAATACGGCGTCAGCAGGTCGACGACCTTGATGCCGGTCTCGAAGGCCTGCACCTCCGTCGCTTGATCGACAAAAGCGGGTGCCGGGCGGTGAATCGGATAATGCGCCGTGGCTTCCACCGGACCCGCTTCGTCCACCGGCTCACCGATGACGTTGATGATGCGGCCGAGGGTTTGCGGACCGACCGGCACCTTGATGCCGTCACCGGTGTCCTGCACGTCCATGCCGCGCACCAGGCCTTCGGTGGCGTCCATGGCGATGCAGCGCACCGTCTTCTCACCGAGGTGCTGCGCCACCTCGACGACCAGGTTCCACTCCAGGCTGTTGATCGCCGGGTTGGTGACGCGCAAGGCGTTGTAGATCGGGGGCACGGCGCCGTTGGCGAACTGCACGTCAATGACAGGGCCAATGACTTGGGTGATCTTGCCGATGTTCATTCTGAAATCCCTCTGCGTTGGTTGCTCAGCCCTTGAGTGCTTCTGCTCCGCCGACGATCTCCATCAGTTCCCTGGTGATCGTTGCTTGGCGGGCGCGGTTCATCGCGAGTGTGAGGCGGTCAATCATGTCCGACGCGTTGCTGGTGGCGCTGTCCATTGCCGTCATGCGGGCGCCGTGCTCGCTGGCCGTCGCTTCGAGGAAGGCGCGGTGAATGAGCACGGTAACGTACTGCCGCAAGAGGCGGTCGAGCAGCGTGGCGGCGTCGGGCTCGTACAGGTAGTCCGCCGAATCCGCGCCGCTCGGTGCATCGTGGGTGATGGGCAGGAGCTGCTGCAGGGTCGGTACTTGCACCAGCGCGGAGCGGAACTGGTTGTAGACCAGGTACACCGCGTCGGTATTGCCGTCGGCAAATTCGTGGGAGAGTTGCTCGCCGATGCGCCGCGCCAACTCGCTGTTCGGGCCGCCGAACAGGTTGATGTGCTTCTCGACGATGGTCACCGGCCGCCGTTTGAAATAATCGAAGCCGCGCCGCCCGACGATGGTCAGGCGCACGCGGTCGCGGCCGTGCTCGTTGAGGAATTGCTCGGTCTTGCGGATGATGTTGGTGTTGTAGCCGCCGCACAAGCCGCGGTCGGCGGTGACCACCAGGAGGTGGATGCTGCGCACCTCGGGACGGTTGGCGAGCAGGGGATGGGCGCCAACTTCGACACGGCTGGCGACGTTGTGCAGCAGGGCGGTGAGCTTCTCGGCATAGGGACGCGCCGCGGTGGCCGCTTCCTGGGCGCGGCGCAGCTTCGCCGCCGAGACCATCTTCATGGCCTTGGTGATCTTTTGGGTGCTCTTCACCGAAGTGATGCGCTTGCGGATGGCTTTGAGGCTGGCCATGGAACGTCAGGTCGTTGATCGCCGCGGCAGGCTAGGCGGTGAAAACGTCTTTGAACTCGTCGAGCACTTTGTTGATCTTCGCCTTCAGCTCGTCATCGAACTGCTTCTTTGACGTGATCGCCTCGGTGATCTCCGGATGGCGGTTTTCGATGAAGCGGAACAGCTCGGTTTCGTAACGCCGCACCGCGCTCTCCGGCAATTGATCGATATACCCACTGGTGGCGGCATAGATGATCAACGCCTGCTTCTCCACTGGCAGCGGCTCGTACTGGTTTTGCTTGAGGATCTCGACCAGCCGGCTGCCGCGCGCCAATTGCTTCTGTGTGGCGGCGTCGAGGTCGGAGCCGAATTGGGCGAAGGCGGCCATTTCGCGGTATTGCGCCAGCTCGATGCGCAGCGATCCGGCGACCTGACGCATGGCTTTGATCTGCGCATTGCCGCCGACGCGGGACACCGAGATGCCGACGTTGACTGCCGGCCGCACGCCGGAGAAGAACAAGTCGCTTTCGAGAAAGATCTGGCCGTCGGTGATCGAGATGACGTTCGTCGGAATGTACGCCGAGACGTCGCCCGCCTGGGTTTCGATGATGGGGAGCGCCGTCAACGAGCCCCCGCCGCGGTCCTCGCTCATCTTTGCGGCGCGCTCGAGCAAGCGTGAATGCAGGTAAAAGACGTCACCGGGATACGCCTCGCGGCCCGGTGGACGGCGCAGCAGCAAGGAGAGCTGGCGGTAGGCGACGGCTTGCTTCGATAAGTCATCGTAGATGACCAGCGCGTGCCGGCCGTTGTCGCGGAAGTACTCGCCCATGGCGCAGCCGCTGTACGCGGCAATGAATTGCAGCGGCGCGGCGTCCGAGGCCGTGGCGGCGACGACGATCGTGTAGTCCATGGCGCCGAAACGGGTGAGCTTCTCCACCACCTGCGCGACGGTGGAGCGCTTCTGGCCGATGGCGACGTAGATGCACTGCACGTTGCCGCCGCGTTGATTGATGATGGTGTCGAGGGCCACCGCGGTCTTGCCGGTCTGGCGGTCGCCGATGATCAGCTCGCGTTGGCCGCGGCCGATCGGAATCATCGAGTCGAT
>CAZTDK010000446.1:0-5822 GCA_964611965.1 uncultured Binatia bacterium (SeqCode)
GTTGCTCATGTGCTTTCGAATCGTAGCGAACTCCAGGAGCAGCTTGATCGCCGTTAGAGCGCGTTTCGATCGTGGTCATTGATTTTCCCTCCGACCCGCACGCCGATCGCAACCCCCAACCGTGTGAACAGCGACCCCTCATCCAACTCGGCGCGGTATGGCTGTATTGTTGTCGGTATCGATACACTGACTATGCTTACCACGTCAAGCACAATCAACTGGTCCAACTGGCCCACCACATCGACCGCGTTCGGCGTTTTGCGGGCGAATAGGCGACCGCAAAAGCCCTTTCGCTCACCGGTCGCCATTCGCTTTCTTCCGCAAAGACCCGCTCTGTCCGCGCTGCAGGAGTTGCGCACGCTGTGGCGCGGCCGAGCTGAAGCGAGCCGCTCAGCGCTGCAAACGTTGCAACAAAGCGCGCGCGTCCCGAACGTCGCGCGTGTGCTCGCCGCCGTGAATTCCGTCGAGGCTGGTTGCCAGCAGCTGTGCCGCTTCCTTCGTGCGCTGCTGCTGCCGGAGGGGAGCGGCCACGCTGATCGCCGCCCGCAGCGCCAGGGAATGAGAGCCTTGCTGATTGGCGATGTTGAGCGCCCTACGAAAACAATCCTCCGCCGCGACCGTCCGGCCGCGGGCGGTGCGCAGGCGATGGAGCTCCCCCTGCAATCGATGCAGCTCGGGTTCCCAGAAGCGCGCTGCACCGGCGGCGATGCGCTCGCGCACTTCATCCAACACGGTCTGGGCCTGCGTTGGCCGGCCGATGCGGATGAGCGTCTCGGCGCCGATCACCAGGACATAGACGTGCGTCAGCACCGTGCCATACGTGCGGCAGGCGTCCACCCCCGCGTCGATGAGCGGCACGACGATCTCGTCGGCATTCACTCCGGCGCGCCACGAGGCCTCGATCATGCGCGCCATGGCCTTCACCTCGTGGATTCCCTGCTCCTCGGCAGCCGCGCCGAGGCGGATCGCAGCCGCCAAGCCTTTGTCCCGATGGCCGCAACAATGCTGCACCACCGCCCCGGCCTGGAGGGCGAGAACAACATTGAACGGATGCGGACCGCTTTCGGCGGTCACCAGGGCGTCGGCTGCCTGTTCGATCGCGTCGTCCGGCCGTCCCGCCTGCCAGAGGATCGGCGTCTGCAGCGCCCTGCGACCGGTGCGGAGATCAATCGGGCCGAAGGCCAGCATCTGCGCCGCATCGCCGCAGTCTCGCTCCAGGTGCTCGAGCGCCGCAACGATCTCACCTTGATGGTAGAGAACCGCCCCCATCGCCAGCGCGGCCAGGCCCCGGGCGATCGGCGCGTCGTGCGTCGTGGAGAGCGCCAGGAGCTCCCGCGCCAAGCTCTCTGCATCGCGCGCGTTCCCGCCAACCAACGTCGCGATTGCCAGGCCGGCGAGCGTCGTCGCCGCTTCCAGCACATCGGCGCTTCCCGCATGCAAGCGGCGGGCGCGCGCGAACAAGGCGCCGAACGCGCTGCCGGTCAGTCCTTCCACGGCCGGCAGCGTGCTGCCGAGCTCGCTGAGAATGGCCGCCTCACCTTCCGCGCCGCCGCTGCCGCTGTCCTTCTGCAGCGCCAAGGCGCGATGCAGGTGGACCAACGCATCGCTCGAGGCGTGTTGCTGCGACGCGTAGCGCGCCGCGCGCCGATGGTAGTCGATCGCTTCCGGCAGCATGTGCGCGCGATCGAAGTGATCCGCAATCACCGCCGCAACGGCGGGCACCTGCGCATCGAACGCGTCGATCAGCGCCGTCGCGATGCGGCGATGCGCCAGCGAGCGCGCCGCAGGCGCCAGCTCGTCGTACAGGACGCGCTGGTACAAGGGATGGCGGAAGGTGTAGCGGCCACTCAACGAGCCATTCGGCCACAACGACTCGCCGTTGCGGCGCAAGAAGGTCGAGCTGCGCGCCAACGCGGCGCAGTCGGCATCGACCACCGCCACCGACTCGTCGAGCGTCGCAGCAATGGCCGCGGCATCGGCGTCGAGGCCGACGACGCTGGCGTGGGCGAGCACGGTTTGATCGTGCGGCGTGTGCTCGACAAAGCGCTGCAGCACGAGCTCGCGAAGGGTGTCCGGAATCTCGCGCGACAACTGCGGGTAGCGCTCTGTCGCCACCACCTGTGCACCTTCGTTTGGCGCCAACCCACCGGCGTTGATGAGGTATTCGACGCTGACCGTCAAAAACAACGGGTTGCCGCTGCTGCGCGCCAGCAGATCGGCCGACAACCAATCGGGACAGACCGCGCCGGAGAGCCGTGCCGCCACGTAGGCGGCGACACCGGCCTGATCCAAACCGGTGAGCATGAGCTCACGGGCACGCCCGTGACGCTCCATTTCGCGTCGCGCCCGCCCAATCGGGTGCTTGGTGGCAATCGCTTCGGTGGGCCGGTAGGTGCCGAGCACGCGGCACTGCGGTAACCCCGGATGTTCCGCGAGGACGACGAGGAGATCGAGCGTCGCGTGATCCGCGCAATGCAGATCCTCGAAGGCGAGGATCAGCGGACTTGCGGCTTGCGCAAAGTTGACGAGCTCGTCCAGCTCGCGATCGGGTTGCGGAGGCGTCGTCTCGCTGCCCGCAGTACTGGTGTCGCCAACGGGCACATGGCGCAGCTGCGCGTACCACCACGGCGCCAGGGTGCGCAGCAGATCGCGCCGGTGCGCACCACCGCGACAGAGATCCTCCAACGCGCCGATCATCGGGAGAAACGGGTAACCACGGCCGAAGTGCGGCGGACATTGGCCGCGTCCAATCGCCATCCCGCACCGATCCGAGGCCGCGACTCTTGCCAGAGCGGCGTTGAGCAACGAAGTCTTGCCGATTCCGGGCTCACCCGCCAGGAACAGCACGCGGGCACCGTCGCGCGCGGCAAAGAAAGCATCGATTTGCACCAGCTCGCTTGCGCGCCCGACGAAGTGGCCGAGCGGCTCGGCCAGCGCTCCCGCCGCGGCCGGCCACTCGATCCCGGATCCGGATGAAATCGCGGCAACTGGTTCAAGAACCGCGCAGAAGCGGAAGCCGCGGCCGTGCACGGTTTCGATGTACTGTGGCTGGCGCGGGTTGTCCTTGAGCACCCGCCGTAGCTCGGCAACCGAGATCCCAGGGACCGTATCGCTAACAGCCTCGCCCCCCCACAGATGGGCGATGAGCTCATCCTTGCTCACCAGCCGTCCGGCATGGTCGATCAGAAAGCATAACACCGCCCACGTCTTTGGTCGCAGCGCAATCGTCACGCCGCCACAGCGCAGCTGGCCGGCGCTGCGATCCAGCTCATACGGGCCGAAGCCAACGGTCGTCGGACGCATACGGGCTTGGTGTCGCGTGTCGGCACCGGCGAGTCAACCCCGTCCAACGCGTAACGAATTTAGCGAAACTTTTGCGATTCCTTTGAGACCCGAGCGAGTGAGTCAACTAACAGTTCACGCCATGAGTGACCAGCCGCCCCCGGGCCTGCCAAACCCTCTGCCGGCAGCGCTTGCCTTCGTGGTCCAGTTCGCCGCCGCTAGCGTGGCGGCGGACGAACACATGGCCGGCCGCATCGAGCACGTCGTCAGCGGGCGTCAACGTCGCTTCAGCAACGCCGTCGAGCTGCTCAGCGCCCTGCAGGAGATGCTGACGGCAAGCAAACGGGAAACCGGCGGTGCAGCGTGACGGCTGGACGCCGCTCGGAAGGTTCCACACCCAGGGCGGCGCCGCCTGCAAACTGGGCAAGCGAGAGGAGAGCATCATGCGAGGAATTGGACTAGGCGGCAGTGTAGTGTATTGCATGATTTCTCCCTGAGCACCGTACCGCTCGATCCCGGCCAGGAAGTCGGGCCGGTGCGTTTCCAGGTTGGCGGCAATAGCTTCTTCGACGTCTTCATCATCCAGGGTGGCGCCAACACCAACGTCGGCCCGCACGCCATGAGCAGCCAAGGCGGCCTGGGCGACGGGGTGCGCGTGCTGTTGAACGGCCAGCCTTTCGACAACAGTGCCGGCTGCATTCAGGGAGCCGTCGACTTCAATACCACCTCACCCAACTTCCCCAGCGTCGCGCACAATCTCGTCGAGCTCGAGGTCCATTTGACGGGCTCGCCGGGCGGCTGTTACAGCCCCGAGGCCGCGTTCTGGAGCGCCACGCTTCCCCGAGTGCTGCCGCTCAATCCCGGCGCCAGCGCCCGGCTGCTGCGGGCCGCGCCTGGTGGCACCAGCCAGAGCTTTGTGGTGTCGCAGTCGTTCGTCAACATCGCCACCGACGGCAGCACGATCGTGACTCCAACGGCACAAACCACCGACCACTTCCAGTGTCATGGCGCGCACATCACCAAGGCCACACCGCCGTTCATCCCGCTCAAGGGCGTGACCCTCGTCGATCAATTTGGGGCGCTCACCGTCAACGTGAACAGGGTCTCGAGTCTCTGCGCCCCAACCGACAAGAACAACGAGGATGCCACCGCACCGCTGCACCCGGACCACCTCACGACGTACGGCATCGCTCTGCCCAAACCCGCGCCCCGAATCGCGCCGGTCGCACACCAGACAATCGTCAACCAGTTTGGGACGCTCGTTGTTGATGTCCTCAGGCCGGTGCGCCTCCTCGTCCCAAGTGCCAAGAGCCTGACCGGCTCGCCGCCTGCCCCTATCAATCCGTCAGTGGATCACTTCGCTTGCTACGCCGTCCGCGTCAGCAAGGGAACACCGCGATTCAGCGTGATCAAAGGCGTCACCGTCCAGGACCAGTTCGAAGCGTCAACGGTGAATGTGACGCGGCCGACGATGCTGTGCGCGCCGGCCAACACGAACAACGAGTCTCCCGGCGCCGACACGCATGTCGATCATTTGATGTGCTACGCGGTGGTGGCGCAGCGCGGAGCGCCAAAGTTCAGCACCATCAGTCCCGCATTTGTCAGTAACCAATTCGGCCAGGAGACTCTGGATGTCGTCACCCGCGGACAACTGTGTGCGCCGTCGCTGAAGAACCCGTAGGTCGCTACCTGCCGGAGATTTTCACGGCAAGCAAGCGGGCGAACGGCTGTGAGTGCAGGCTGAACGCCGCTCAGAAACCCTATACGGAACCCAATACAGCGACTGTGGGCGAGCGGGATGATGTGATCAATCGTCCCACTCGCCCCTCCCTCCGCACATCTCTCCGCCATGCCGCCGCCACGCCGCCTTGTCGCGGGCTGGTATTACCGGTTATACTCGGCGCCATGAAAACCGCCATTTCCCTCCCCGACGAGCTATCCGCTGCGATCGACGCCTGCGCCCGCGAGCTGAAGATGACGCGCAGCGGGCTGTTGGCACAGGCGGCGCGTGAGTTCGTCGCACGGCGGCGTCGTGCCCCCGATCCGACCGAGGCCTGGAACCAGGTGATCGACAAGACCGGGCAACCCGGTGATGCCCCCGCGGCCCGCGCCTTCCAGCGGCGCACCAAAGCGATCGTACGGGCGTCGGGCCGGAGCGGGCGGTGATTCGCCGCGGACAGGTCTGGTGGGTCGACTTCGGCGAGCCCAAAGGGTCCAAGCCTGGGTACCGACACCCTGCGCTCGTTCTGCAGCGGGACGAGGTCAACGCGAGTCGCATCAACACCGTGGTCGTCTGTGTGCTGACCAGTAACCGGTCCCTGGCGAACGCTCCTGGGAACACGCTGTTACCCAAACGTGCAACTGGCTTGCCGCAAGACTCGGTTGCCAATGCCTCCCAGATAGCGACTCTGAACAAAGAAGATCTCGATAGCCTCGCCGGAACGGTGCCGCCGCGCCTGCTCGAGCGGGTGAACGAGGGCCTGCGCTGGTTCCTAAGTCTCGGGTGAGCAGAGGGGTATCCGATTCATGGGCGTGCAGCG
>CAZTDK010000447.1:0-5813 GCA_964611965.1 uncultured Binatia bacterium (SeqCode)
GACCTGGACACGGCATTTGTCATCATCCCGCGATTGCTGGGGTTGCGGTGATTGGGCGTGACGGCGTTGCGTGATTCGGATAAGTGGGGAGCAATGACTGGCTCCTATCCTTCGCGTTGGTTGTTTCTGCGCATCGCCGTATGCGGCGCGCTGCTCATCACCGTTCCGCGCACACTGTCCGCTGCCGGCCCCGAGCCGGGTGGAACGACGCATGATCAGCACGTACCGCCGATTGCCTTCCATCCAGCGAACAGCAGCGCGGGATACGTCGTGGAGGCAGGCGGCTTGGGACGGCTATGCAGCACCAAGGGCGCGGGATTCTACGTCGCCCGGCTGCACCTGCGCGACGGTGCGGTAATCGAGCGCATCACGATGTATGTGGAAGACACGAATCGCGACGGCCTGGGCATGCTGTCGCTTGCGCGGCGCGGGCCGCGATCATTCGACGTCCTGGGCCTGACTCCGGTCTCGCTCGGAACCGGAGAGGTCGAGGCCCTGACGACAACCGCGATCAGCGTGCCGGTGGTGGACAACCAGCAAGGCGCCTACCTGCTGCAGGCGGTGCTCACCGGGCCCGGTGTGTGTCTCGATGATGCACAGGTGACGTACCGCCTCCCGTAGGCCTGCGGCCGGCGTCTCTTCTATGGCCCGCTCCCCGTTGGGTCGCTGCCGCCGGCTTCGAATGAAACTTGGCGCATGAACCACAAGTTTCTGCCCTCACGCATCCTAGGGCCTGCGGCCGGCGTCTGTTCTATGGCCCGCTCCCCCCTTCGGGGAGCCTCAGGGCAGGATTGGTCGCTGCGGGCTTCCAAGTCCAACGGGCTGATAGCGTTGCTTATCGTCCTGGCGTTCGTAGGCAGCCGCGCCGCGCTGTTGGTGACATCTTACGACGTGAACCAGAACTGGGAAGAGCCGGTGTTTCTCTTCAGCGCGACGGAGCTGCAGCGCGACGGCATCCGCAACATCTTCGATCATCAGGACGATCTCAACCATGGTGGCTCGGTGGTGGTGCTGCTGCTGGCGGTGCCGTGGGTGTCGGCGGTGGGGCGGAGCATGGTGGCGCTCAAGGGGGTCGCCATCATCTGGTCAACGCTGACGCTGTGCGCCTATCTGCTCGTCGCCTGGCGCTACTTTTCGCCACGCGCGGCGCTGCTGTGGGGCGTGTTGTACCTGGCCCTCAGCCCGACGGCCGCGCGGCTCAACGTTACCCTGGTGGGATCACATCCGGAGGCATTGTTGCCGTGCGCCCTGGCGCTCGCGGCATATCTGGAATGGGTGCGTCGTGGGGCGGACCCGGAGCAGCAGGGATTGACCTTCGCCCTCGGCTGGACATGTGGCGCCGCATTGTGGGTCGCTTACATGTCCGCCATGTTCGTCGTGCCGCTGCTGGTGTTGCGCCTCGCGTATGTACGCCGGCCGCGCACGCTAGGCGTCTCGGTTGCGGGTTTGCTGTTCGGTCTGTGGCCGTGGGTCTACCAGGATCTTTGGCTCCGCCCGCAGGGGGCAATGCTGTGGATGCGGAACTTGGCAGCGCCGCACGCGGCGGCGGGAGCCCTCCAACGCTGGCGCGACACCGCCACAGAGCTCGTAACATCATTCGGCTATGCGGATGCGGGCGGCGCAGTGATGCTGACGCTGTGTACCCTCGCCTTGCTCGCGCTGATAGTCGGTGTGGCCGTACCGGCGTGGCGCGCCCGCTGGCCATGGACGCCGCTGACCATCGTGCCACTGCTCATCGCGCCGGTCTTGGGATTTCTAATGGTCGCCAATACCTCCCACCCGTACCACGCGATCGAAGGGTACTACTACTTTCGGTTTTTCATCCCGTTGCAGATGTCGCTGCTGCTGGTGTTTGCCGTCGTGAGCGATGCCGCGGCAGGGAGCAATAGTCGTTTGGTGTTCGGAGCGGCGTTGGTGGCATTGGCCGTCGGGGTGTGGACACAGGTGCCGCTGTACGCACAAGGGAATCACTACCGCGCTGACTTTGAACGCGACCGCAGCGCCGGCTGTCACGTGTACGGGGCGGCCGAGTGGGACCGTGCCCCCGATGCGGCCGCGGCAGTGCGGCGGCTGGCAGGACTGTCCGGAGCGGCTTGCCAGGACAGCGCGTTGAAGGGCTTCGGCTGGGGAGTCGCGGGACGGTTTCTCAAAGACGGCAACGTGGCCGAGGCGATTGCCACGCTCGACTCCATCGCCGACCCACGCCTGCGTTGGGCGGCGTGCGGCGGCGTGCTGTTCGCGGTGGAGCGCGCGCCCGAAGCCGACGTCACGGCGGAGCAACGGAGCGCGGCGCTGCCACGCATCGCCGCCTATTGCCGCACCTTGCGGCCCGGATGATAAACCGCCTCACACTGATGCGACGCCTCTTGCAGATCTCGGCGAGCCTTATGCTCGCACTCACGACCTGCCGGTCATCGGTGCCAGGGCCAAACCTGGTCTTGATCGTCATCGATACCACACGCGCCGATCATGTCTCGTGCTATGGCTACCCGCAGCCGACGACTCCCCACCTCGACGCTTTCGCGCGCGACGCTGTCCGATTCGAGCACGCGTACTCGGTGTCCACGTGGACCTTGCCGGCGCACGCGTCGCTGTTCACCGGCCTGTACCCCGTGACCCATCGGGCGACGCAAGAGCATCTGTTCCTCGATGATCGATTTGACACCCTCGCCGAGCTGCTGCACGGCCGGGGCTACACGACCGCTGCGTTTTCAGGGAATCCCTGGGTCTCGCGGCGGACGAATCTGTCACAAGGATTTGACGTGATGGAAGAAATGTGGGGGCGGCCCGATGCGGCCGAGACCGACACCCATCCGCACGCCACCAATCGGCGCATCTTTGACTGGCTGAGCCGGCAAGATGCGCAACGCCCGTTCTTCCTGTTCGTGAACTACATCGAGCCGCACTTTCCATACGACGCACCGGCCGCGTATGAGGGGCGCTTTGTCGCATCGGACACGACCAGCGCGGAACGGCAGGCCGCATTGGTACGCTGGGTTGATTGGTATTTGCACCCGACACCGTTCGCTCCGCGCGTCGCGGCGTTGCGCAGCGCGCTGTACGATGCGGAGCTGGCGTACACGGATGCCATCGTTGCAGAGCTGCTCAGCGAGCTCCAGCGCCGCGGCCTCTATAACCACAGCATCATCGTGGTGACGTCCGACCATGGTGAGAATCTCGGAGACCACGGACATCTGGATCACGTGTTCAGCCTCTACAACAGCACCGTGCACGTGCCCTTGCTCATCCGCTTACCAGACGGCCGGCTGGGCAACACGGTCCGAACGGACCCGGTACAGCTGACGGATGTGTTCAGCACGCTCACCGCGGCGGGCGGTGTCACGGCTGACAACAACCCGCTACGGGCAGGGCGCAACCTGCTGGACGGCCCGCTGCCTGCTGATCGTGCCGTCTTCGCGGAGTACTACTACCCGCAGCAGGCGTTGTCGGTGTTTCCGGCAGACCAGCAGTCGAATCCGGCGCTCGACCGCTTCCGCCGCCGGTTACGGTCGATCCAAGTGGGTACGCGGAAGCTCATCTGGGGCTCCAACGGGCAAGACGAGCTGTATGATCTCAGCGGTGATCCGAACGAACGGCAGAACCTTGCGGCCCAAGCACCGGAGCAGCGAATGGTCCTCGAACGGCAGTTGCAAGACACGGTACAGCGTTTTCAAGGTTTGGAGCCGCTGCCGCTGCCGTCGCCGGGGTTGGACGCGGCGACGCGGGAACGCCTCCGGGCGCTCGGCTATCTACCCGAAGCGCGGTGACACCCTTGCCGCGACGCGACCGGACAAGCGCGTGAAAACGGGTGCGGCATTCAAACTACGCCCCGCGTTGCCCCGCCCGCTGGCGGCGCAACCGCGGATCGACCGCCGCCACCAAGGCGTCGAGCGCCAGGTCGCGCCGCAAGAACGTTCGGATGCGTGCCATCTGTGTCAGCGGGTCCACCAGCACGCCGTGGTAGTCGACGTAGACCACCTCCATGTTCGCTTGTGTGGTGATCCACGCCGCCGCTTCCGCAAGATGCCGCTCAAAGGCACGCCCCACGGTGGCATCATTCCCGCCGGCTGTGGCGGCGCGGCGGCGCAACATGACCTGCTGCGAGGCCAGGATTTCAGTGAGATCGCGTTTCATGAAGATGATCTGGTACCCATAGGTTGCGGGCAGATGCCGTAGCAGAGGGGACACCAGTTTCACCGCCCTGCCCTGCGCGCGCGGCAGCCAGCTCGAATCCTGCTCGATCCGCTTCGCCAGCTCGAGCTCGAAGTACCCGCGCGGGTTGTCCTCGTCCGCCGCACGCTGATGATCGCTGAGCACCGGCATGCCGCCGGCGCTCAGCGCTTGCATCATCATCGACGTCCCAGAGCGCGGTAATCCGGAGACGACGACTATTGGTCCACTTTCCATATTGACCGCCCTATACCCTACCCGGAAGACCCGGACTCAAACATACATGCAAATGGAAAACCGGGAATCGAGAACCAGGAATTCAGAACCGGCAAATGGAACGCCGCACCAATTGGCCCGTTCTCCATGTTCAGTTCCCGGTTCCCGGCTTTCCATTCTCTTCCTCTGCGAGCGGGCTTTGGCCGCCGGACAGGCCCTGAGCCAGTACTCCTCATACGCCATGGAACAACCCTGATTTTCAAAACCCGCCGCAGGTGCTACGAATCGAGGAACCAGACGAACTTAGGAGGCCTACATGAAAGCCATGGTCGTTCGTACCGCTCGCGAGGCACTGGTCGCGGAGGAGCGCGCCGTCCCGCAGCCGCGCCGCGGTGAAGTGCGCATCCGCGTACACGCTTGCGGCGTGTGTCACAGCGATCAATTCGTCACCGACGGCCTGTGGCCGGGACTGCAGCTGCCGCGCATCCCCGGTCATGAGGTGGCCGGCGTCGTCGACGCCATTGGCGACGACGTGTCGACGTTCCGCGTCGGCGACCGCGTCGGCGTGGGATGGCACGGCGGCCACGACGGGACGTGTGCGGCGTGCCTCAAGGGGAAATTCATTCACTGCGAACAAGGACGCGTGACCGGCATTACGAGCGATGGCGGGTACGCCGAGCTCATGATCGCGCCCGCGGTTTCCGTAGCGCGGATACCGGACGGAATGCGCTTCGCGGAAGCGGCGCCGCTGCTGTGCGCCGGGGTCACCACCTTCAATGCGCTGCGCCACTCCGAGGCCGGTCCCGGTGATCTGGTCGCCGTACACGGCCTCGGCGGACTCGGCCATTTGGGCGTTCAGTACGCCGCGGCGATGGGCTTCGACACGGTAGCCATTGCTCGGGGCACCGACAAAGAGGCCTTCGCGCGCCAGCTCGGTGCCCGGCACTACATCGATAGTGACCAAACGGACGTCGGGCGGGCGCTCACCGAGCTCGGCGGCGCGCGGGTGATCCTGGCAACGGCGCCGAGTGCGGCGGCGATCGCCCCGCTCGTCGGCGGACTCGGCATCGAGGGCTGTCTGCTGATCGTCGCCGCCCCATTCGAGCCGATCGCGGTTTCCGCAATCGACCTCATTTCGCGTACCCGCCGGGTGCAAGGCTGGTCCTCCGGCACCGCGGCGGATTCGCGCGATGCCATGGTCTTCGCGCAACAGGCCGGCGTGCACCCGATGATCGAAACCCTCCCGTTGGCTCAAGCACAGGCGGGAGTGGAGCGCATGATGAGCGGGAAAGCGCGGTTTCGGGTGGTGTTGGAAGCCGTTCCCGGATGATGCGGCACAGGGCGAACCGAGGGACCTCAGCATGATCGACCGCGACCGGCAACGGCGGCCACGCAAACCCGTCGTAACGTTCGTGTTCGGCGAGCAG
>CAZTDK010000448.1:0-5799 GCA_964611965.1 uncultured Binatia bacterium (SeqCode)
ACCGCGCGCTCTCAGCTCCACCATGATCTCCCTAGCGGTCTCCTCCGGGCTCTTCGCACCGGGGGCATTGAGCGTGCTGACGGGTTGGCCGCGCAGTTGGCCGGGAGCGTAGCCGAACATCGTCTCGAACGTGCGGTTCGCGTGCAGGATCACCGCATCCCCGACCCGGATCAGGCAAACGCCTTCGGCCATCATCTCGACAGCAGCGGCAAGCCGTTTGAGTTCAGCCTCGGCGTGTTGACGCGCCCGCCGCACTTCGACCTCCGCCAATTCGCGAGCGATGGCGGGGCACAGTCGCGCCAGATTGTCTTTGCTGACGAAGTCGTGGGCGCCCGCCTTCATAGCGGTGACGGCGTACTCTTCCCCCGCCCGATTGGACACGATGATGATCGGCAGGTCAACCCGGTAGTCCTGGAGGAGCGCCAGGACCGCCGGTGCGCTGAACTGCGGCATGCCCCAGTCGCAGGTGATCACGTCCCACTCCTGGCGCTCCAGCGCGGCCGTGAGTGCGGGGGCGGTCTCGACGCGTTCCCCGGTCGGTTCGTAGCCGCCCCGCCGCAATGCGCGAAGCACCACCTCGGCGTCGATTTCGGAATCCTCGACCAGCAGGACCCGCAATGGGATTCGCGTGTTGGGCGGAGCGCCTCCGCCGTCACCCTCGGCCATCGTGCACGCTTTCCGTTTCAAGTCCACTCCCGACACCACGGACGTCCGCACGTGAATATAGCGCCACCGCTCGCGGACACCACTGGGCGCTCGGAACACAGCGCAAGACGATGGGGCGCGTTGCTATGTCTGGCGTGGCCAGTGCACCGCCGTCGAGACACGCTCAAGCAGTTAACGCAGGTCAGAGAGTCGGCGAAGCAGACTGATCAAAACGACAAACGTGGTGACGCCGACGAAGACAACGGGTGCACGACCCGAATATAAGAGGGGGATACCGACAAGCATGGAGGTGGAATCGTGATCCACAGACGAGTACGCCGATGTTCCTCCTGAGACGATCGACGCCTTCGTGCACGAGCAGGAGATGGGTCGCCTCGTGACCGTGAGCTCTGCGGGTCACCCCCACATCGGGCTGTATCCCTTCGCCTACCAGAGCAACAGCATCGAGAGCAGGTTCTGCGACTCAATGACTCCAGGTCGGCCCAGGAGAAATTCTGGGATCTCTGCGCGACGAATCCCGATCTGGTCGATCAAGCCCGCCAGGGAGGACCGCGGCAGGCGGAGGCGCGCAAGATTACAATGGCGGAAATCGGCGCAGGTGCAGGCACACTTTCGGGCCTCCTAAAGGCGAAAGAGTGATGGCAGCTGAACAACGGTAGTATGTCCATGGCGGTCACGCTTACCCTGGTGATAGCGTACACGGAATGGCAGCCGCAGAATTGGACAACATGCACCTCGCTACAACTCCCTCCGCGCCGTGCGGGGGGGGGCAAGCGGGTTTGCCGGAGCCCCCCCTCGCTCACCGCGTTTCCGGCGCCGCATCGGGGAACGAACCCGACGGTCATCGCTTCTTTATCGCGCATTTGTGCGCGTCGGGTGCCACTGGGGTGCCGTTTTGTCCGCAGCCCCTTTCAGGTATCAAGTTCTGGTGCCGACACCGTGCTCAGATAAGGCCACGCGGCGCAGCTCGCGAGGGAGATGCTTTTGGTTTCGTGGTTGTCTGGACACTGCAGAAGAGGGAAGAATGCATAGGCGTCCAGTTCCGCAGAATCTGCGCGATCGACAGGTAGCCGGCAGTCGGCGTGATTCGTCGGACGTTTGAGGGTACGCGGTCCTGACGGGCGAATCATCAGCACCAGACCATCGATGCGCCCAAGGGATATGCCGTGGTCGGCCACTCGACGGGCGGCACCGTCACCCTGCTGGCCGCCTGCGCGCCCGAGATGCACGACCCGCGCCTGCGCGCCGGGGCGGATCTGTCGGGCGACTCCTGTTTCTTCGTCGACACGTTCTTTGCCACCCGCGCGACGCCATTCCTGGCGGTCGCGGGCAGCGATGACCTGCTGGTCCCGCCGGCCAACAACCCGGTGCGCGCCTTCGCGTCGCTTCGTGGGCGGTCGTCGTGCATCAGGTTGCGGTGGATCATAGTGGTGCTGATTTCGCCGCCGCGGTGGTGCTGCCGGCTCCGGCTCAGCGTGCTCTCCCGCGACAGTGGATTGAGACCGGCGCGGACGGCATTGCATCCGCCGTCTGCCGCACACGGCGGACATTTGCAGCCCCAGTCCACCTGATTATGGACAAGCGCACGACTGAACTGTCACGCCGCAGACTGTGGCCGAATATCCGCAAGGTATGCTCCCACAGTCGGGCAAGGAGCAAGCCTGACATATAGTGCTGACGCAGCTCTCGCCTGTGGGGCATGTTCAACAGCTCACGTTTTGCCCGCAACCGTTGGAGACTGTCCCGCAGTTCAATTCTTGACACGGGTTACTGTTCGGTGTGCAGCAACTGTTGTGGTCGCAGACCTGGCCCGAAGTGCAGGTGTCGGTACATGTAATGGTGCCCCCGCATCCGTCGGAGACGTTGCCGCAGGCCACTCCAAGACACGCGGTGCCGGGGGTCTCCGGCGTGCAGCAACTGTTGCCGCGGCAGACCTGGCCCGAAGTGCAGATGTTCGTACATAATGCAGTGCAGTACGTGATTGCAATTTGGTTCCGGCTACGCCGGGTTAGGGGATGGAACCATCACCGATACGCTTAACAGCCCGTTGAAAAAGGGGCCAACGGCCTCCCATCATGACAGCATGGTACAGGTAGGCTGTCCAGTGCGTGAGGAATCCGGAGGTGGATGCGGATGGCAATGGGACGGCGGGAAGCGCAGCAAGAGTACATGTGGGTGTCCAGGCCGATGAACTCATGATCATGGGAACCGTCGCGCCGAGGAAGTTGTCCCCGCGAGTGATGACGGCGTGATCGAGGCCGGATGCCGGGGAAGCGCAGTCCGGGATCCCAACAGCGGTGGCGTTGTCCGAGGACAAGCCGTGCATATCGTTGCACTGGTCGGGACTGATCCACACGAAGTTTGCGGCTTGTGATTGGTCATTTGGTCATTGGGCACTTCGCCCATTTGATTCTGGGGTGTGGGGGCGCAGCCCAGGGCGCCACTGTGGGTCCAGAAAATTCGAGCAGAAATGTGGATCGCCGGACGCATGCCTTGCGGATACATCGCGGCGGTGACAAACATTGTCAGCGGCTCACAGCAGCGGTAAGCGCGTGCGAATGGCTGAGCGATTTCGGCTCAAAATGCGGCGGATGAGATTTTGGCGAAGCACAGGGGGGCCGCTGCAAGGCATGAGCCTGGATCTCCGTCACGTCCAACGTCGCTACGGTGATTTCATCCTCGTCCGATCCTTTCCCGCAAAAGGACGGATGCGACCGGGCGGGAGCGCCGCTTGATTTTTCAACCGCACCAACGCCCGGCGAACGGCGGTGGGTTCAAGCCCCAATGTCTCACAGACCACAGCGAACGAAAATGCTCCACGCCGATTGCTCCGCACCCAGGCTTCCGCCTCTGAGCACCTGTGTCCAGCCGCGCCGCAGTAATCGCTGATCCCGCTTTCCAACACCGCCATCATCAACGCCTTGGTTCCAGTGAATTCACCTTGGCGAGGCTCCCCACCGCCGAGAGTCATGACTTGACCAACTATATCGTCATCGTGATCCATGGTGCCTGGCTATTTTCAGGCGTCGGCTGCGGTTACTCAAGGTAAAAACACGAGTCGTGGACCTGGCTGCTCAGAAGAGTTTGAAGGAGACGATGCAGCGTTGCGGCGAGAGGTTGTTGGGGATGTGCCACCTGTGGTGACGGCTATTGGTAGCAAACCGATCTTCGTCGTGCTTCCCGCGACCGCCGCCTGCGACCCACCGCCCAGGAAACTCACAGCTCCCGCGGTTCCATGGGACGGGTTTCATCCGTGACCATCGCGCCGATCAGATCAGCCGGCACGTCACCAGCGTCGGCATTGCCGATTTTTCCCCGCGCACGCCGGTCAGCGACCGGTCATCTTCTCAAGCTCTTCGGGATACCGAGCACCGTGCACCGTAGTCTGCGAGGCGGCGCTGTCAAGTTCCCGGAGCTCGTCGAGCGTCAGTTCAGTCGCTGCCAAGCCGTCGACCAGCCCATCCCAAGTGCACCTCGACTCCACCATGTAAACTGCCGATCCACCGCTCGGTGGACGTCAGCCAAAACACTCCCAGATGATGCTAACGGATAGGCGAGAAGGCGTTGTCGAACACGTAATCGCCCACCTGTCGCCCCTGTGCGATGCCCTGGTCTTTGTCGAACGCCCAGTGGATGCCGAGATAGATCCGGCTCTGACCATTCTCTTCCGCGGCTTGCGAGAAGGTCGTGAAGCTGCGCGGGGCGAGGGGGCGGACACTGCCGTCGGCATCCTTCGTCGTCCCATTTAGTTCGTCTGATACGAACGTGAAGGGGAGTTCATCCGTGCCGTAGAAGTCCCTCAGCACCGCGAAGACGGCGCCGCCGATTCCGGCGTGCCCGGACGGGTACGCCGGGAAGGGCGGTGTAAAGTTCGGCGGGTTGAGGTTGCTGGCGGGCGCCCCGAGCGGCATGAACGTTGGGTCGGCTACGGTCGTCGGGTTGCCGTCGCCCGGGAGCGTTGGCCCGGCTCCCGGATCGGCTCCGCCGGTGCCCGAATCGGCTTCGCGGATGCCGGCGACCGGGCGCCAGAACTGGTAGTAATACTTCGACTCCCAGACCGCGATCGCGGCGTCGGCCATCGCCACGTTCTCCAGCGCCAGCAACCGAGCCATCTGCACGGCGTCCGTGCCCTCCTGATCGACAATGTGGACGATAATCTGGTTGTACAAGCGCGGCGGCGCACATAGGCTCGGGGTTCCGTCGTAGGCCCAATAGAGGCCGATGTTTGTCTGCTCCTGGGTACGCACCGTTGGCGTGTGGATTCCATCCCCACCGAAACTCTTCACTTCGTCGAAGGCGGTGGCGTACTCGGTGCTGTCGAGGGCAGGCGGCGGTGGAATCCTAAACTGCGAAGCCGACTGCAGAACGAACGGTTTCACCTGCCCCCAGTTCGCACCGAGGGCAACGGTCTTCAGGCTGACCGGGTCCTCACGCCACTGACCGGGTTGGTCGCCGGGGTGGAAGTCGCCGGCGTTTGGGCCGATCTTCGGCTCGGGATAGGAAAGCTGGGAGCCGTCGTTGGCCCGCAAGGTCAGAATGGTTTGAGCAGCGCTGTGCCCGACCGCGATCCCATCCGTTTTCGCTGTCCCCACGGCCATCGTGCCGAGGTCGTCAGCGAGCTGCTGGTCGAAGCTTGACGCCTGCGAAGGAAACAGCGCGGTGAGAGTGTCACGCGACGCTTGAGCAATCGCGGCCGGCATCGAGGCCCCGGCGGGTGCAGGTGAAATCCCAGTGTAGCTCTGGTAGCCACCGGCGATCGCATTGACAGCGTCGAAGATCGCGATGTGGACGATGGCCATCGCACGGCTTGCCTTTGTGGGACCGAACTGTTCGCCAAAGACCCGCGTCTCGCCGGGTTGAACGGGCGTGTGGTCGAGCCCGCTGGCGTCGATGGCAACGTGGTTCCAGTGGTGGACCATCAACTCGGCCGTTGGACCCGCAGAAGCGCCAGCGCTCCCGCCGCTGCTCTCGCCTTCACCACAGGCCTGCAGCAACAGCAGCCCAATGGTCAGCAGGACGGCAGCAATACCGCGTCGACCGCAATGTTGACGGTTCACGGCGTGGCAACTCAAGGCAAGCTGAAGGTGAGTTTTCGAGGCAATATCCGTAGGGCGTGTCATTCCTTGCTCCGTA
>CAZTDK010000449.1:0-5775 GCA_964611965.1 uncultured Binatia bacterium (SeqCode)
CCACCGCGGTGACCGGCCCGCTGGACAGACCAAACAGGAAGAGGTTCGGGAGTGGCTGGTCCGCATCCGCCAGCGTGACGCTGTCGCTTTGCACCAACGCCGGCGCCTGACAATCCAGCACCGACCCGGCTTGCCATCCGGAGCATTGCGGCCCGCCGAACGACCCCTCGCAGGTCCAAGCCTGCTGCAGCGGATCATTGTGCGCCGCGTTCTCCCGCAGACAGTTGCACGTCTCGTAGTCCGCGAACGGCGCGAAGATGTTGTTCGTCGTGATCGGGTCGGTCACTCCATCTGGATTCAGGTTGAGGCTGGAATACAACAAGGCCGGGACGTGAGTTACGAGGGTGGGCACGCACTCTCCGGTCGTGGTGCAGGCGCCACCAGCGACAAACAGCGCGCCGCTGTCCACGGGGCAATCCGACGACGGGACGTCGGAGGTACACGAGCTGCCGTTCTGGCAGCAGCCAACGAACGCCTCGCCGAGGTGCTGGTTGAGATCGTCGTTCGACTTGAAGTACAGCGCCGCCAGGTTGTTCACCGCCTGTTCCGGAAGGCGGAACCGCATGGGCTTGCGCGCCGAAACCGGGAGCTGATTGGCGTTCAAGCATGTGCCCCAATCGTCCCAGGATACCTTGACGAGATTGGCCACACCGGGGGTTGGGTCGGGGGGAGACGGGACGACCGCTACTGCCTGGACCGGGACTTGGACCAAGTACTCGCGCGAGTAGTAGGCGCCCATTTGCGCAATGTTCGGGAAGCTGACCGGCGTCGGGGGCGTCGTGGTGTAGAGCGGCACACAAGGTGGGGTAGCAGTCGGTGTTTCCGGCCCGGGTGTCGGCGTCGCGGGGTAGGAGGGATTGGGCGTGCACGCCGGAGTCGGTGCGCCGTTGCAGGCGGAGGCTGACATCCCGGGATAATAGACGTTGTCAGGCGGCGGGTTGCCTTCCCCGGGTGTGGGCGCCAAGGGAAAGACGTCACCTGCGGGCGCTCCGTCGATCGTCGCCCTCGCATGCATGTTTGCCGCGCCCAGAATGATATTTCGGTACGCGCTGCCGTTGCTGCCAATGGGCAGAAAGCCGCGCGCCCGCGCCGATTTGATGCACATCGCCGACGCGCCCTCGACCGTGCTCGCGTCCGCCCCAGCCAAGCCCACGGGCGACCAGATGTCGAGGTACGGCGTGTTCACCAGGCCTTGGAAACTCGACACGGTGTCCGAGCTCGGGTCCAAGTAGACGTCGTAGTCGACCAAGAACCCTGAGGACGGCGCGATCTCGGCCTCCACCAGCGCATAGTTCCCCGGCGGACTGACGGCATTCGCAATGGGATTGTACGGGTACTCGATCGTCACCGGGCAGCCGCCTGACGACGAACACGAACCTGTTGGGGCGGCGGGCACCTGGACGGCCTGCCGCCCGACCGCCGATCCTTTGGCCTCGTTGCAGGTGCCCGCGCCGTTGCACACGCACAGCGAGCCCGCCGATTCCTCGCCACTGCCGTTTGGTTCCACTGCCGAGACGCTCGCCATGTATTCGACGCCTGGCGTGTAGGGAAACGCCCGCGTGAAGACCCCGTAAAAGGCAGTCGTATCGACGTCTTCCATACTCCGGCAGGGGATACTCTGATCGCTGATCACGGCCTGCAGGTCGTCGCCCGCGAAAGTGCGCGCGCAGATCGGCACCTGCTCCGCCAGCGTGGTGGCGGACTCAGAGCAGGATGTCTTGGCGTTCGACCCCGCGGGGAAGAAGAGCCCCGTCCACCCGCCACTCGGCACCCAATAGGCGCGGGTGTCGTAGTTGGTTCCCCAGTCCGACGGACAGGCCAACGGCTGAACGGCGATGCAGTACCCGACGCTCAGCTGGCCGGATCCAAGCGGCGGCCGGGGGACCGTGAACTGCTCGATCGTCTCGTTGACCGGAGCGTTCGGATTGTTCGCGTTCGGTCCCTGGCACCGCGGCGACGCAAACACCGTACTGGCCCCGAACGACGCCGCTACGGTGCTGCAACTGCTGGCATTGCCAAGCGGCGTGATCGTGACTGCAGCGTTGAGCAGGTGGAAATCGTAGGCCCCCGGCGCCAAGCTGAAGCTCCCCTGCCATCCCGCCGCCCCGACTCCCCAGTTCACGCCCGCATAGGCATCTGGGGTTTGATCATTTTCGTTCATCCAGAAGATTTCCCGCGGGAACGAGTCCAACTGACCACTATCGCCCGTAGGCGTATTGTTGTTGTTGAGCTTCGCCGGATTCGGCAGGGTCGACGGTCCCGCGCCGTTGTAATCCACGACGGTTGTGTACCAGGCCGGCACGCTGGCGGGGTCGAGGATTTTCTGCGTCGGATCATCCGAAAACAGACCGCCGGTGGGTTCGACGCCGAGAGACGCCCCACGTGTAAAGTTGACGCAGGAGGTTGATGCGATGTTGTTGTAGTTACATTCCCCGCAGACGGTGTCGCGACAATTCGACCCGCAACTCGCGTTCGGATCGCGCAGGAGAAGGATGTTGCTGCACAGCTGCGCCGCATTGCCCTGGGGAGCGTCCGAGCACCCGCCCGCCGACGGCCAGAGATAGTTGCTGCAGAATCCGATGCCGTAGGCGGTGGAGCAAACGAGACTGTTGGAGCTCGAATCGAAGGAGTAACTCGGCGTTTGGTAGATGTTGCCCCCGGCGGGGTTGACGAAGGGCGTGCTCGAGCACGTCACACTGGAGCGATATACAGCATCCCCGGTATTCGGATTACACGTCGCCCAGAGTGTACCGATGCCTACGTTGCTGCACCCGGTGCCGTCGCCAATGCCGGTACCGCCCCAGCACGTGGGATACGGGTCTCCGGTATTGTGATCCAGGATACAGTTCTGCGGCCAGTTTCCCGGCGGGAAGTAGTGGAGGCCAGCGCTGTTCGTGCTGGTCGGGAGGTCGGGACCGGGATCCGACCCGTCATAGCAATGAATCGCCCCGTCATTTTTGTTGTCCGTCGGTTCCCACTGGATATCATTCTGAGGGTTGTGGCAATTATTGCCTGATGCGTTGGTGACGCTGCCGTTGCCGTTGATACAATACGCGGTATTGATCGTCTCATTGCCGCTGGTGCAAGTGGCACCCATGCCAAGGATACATGAATGCCAATACGTGCCCTGGCATCCACTGATGTCATTGAATGAGAAATAGCTCCCGGCGCTGATTTGCGGCACATCACTCGCGTCGGCGAACTGGACGCACGTCTGCTGGTTCGCGACGCCGCCCACACCGCTGCAACCCGTACCGCAGAGCCGGTTGTGAGCACTGTCCCAGTGGAACTCCGTGCAGTTGTTGAAATTATATACATTGGCCACGTTGTCGAGCTGCAGAAAGGTGCTGCTGCCATTTCGCAGCGTATCGTACGTATTGACTGTACTGCCCAGGAAAGTGCTGAAGGGAGGGAAGAGGTTGAACGCCCAACTGAACCCATCCCAGTCGACGAGCGGAAAGGAGTCGACCGGGATGCCGAAGAGGCCGACATAAAGAATGATGTCGGAAGGGTCGAGCACTGTGAGGTCCAGCGGCATTTCGGCGCTGACTGTCGCCCATTGCGCTTGGTTGTATGCCTCGATCTGGAGGGACAACGGGGTGGAGAGACCGAACAAGGTGCTCTCGCCCTCGACGCCGACCGAGAGACCGATGACGGAGAGAAAGACGTTGACCGTCACGGTCAGCGACGCGGTCGGCCCCAGATTGCTGACCGTGCTGGTGAATGAATCGGAGGAGACGGCGGCCTCGACTTGCCCTTGCTCGCCGAACTCGCCGTCGAATCCGATCTTGACCTTGAATTTGATCGGCGTATCGGGAATCGCAACATCGACGGGGGTAAACGAAAAAATGAAGGCCAGCGCCTGGTTGACATCCAGGGTTATCTGGTCGCCGGGGATGGGGCCCGTGATGGGAGGGAAGATATCGTCGCCAGCAACCTGGAAGGCGAAACAATACCGGTTCGTGGCTGTGGCGGCTGGATCGGTGAAATCGCAGTACAAGGGTTGCGGGGTGGGCGAGGGCACGCCACCCGGGGTCGGCGTGTTGACGAGAATGCTCCCTTGCGCCGGGGTCGGAGTGGGACCGCTCGGAAGCGCCGCGGTGTTGGGGGTCGAGAGCAGGACGAACGAAGCCTGGGCTTTGAAGATTTGCTCAGCGATGACGTTCGACGCGGCTTTGGACAGCGAATATTCCGGCAGTCCTCCCCAATACGCGTAGATGCCCAGAAGCGCCTGGTTCTGGGACGCCAGGCCAAACGGAATCGTATAGCCGTCCCTGGTCTGGGTCAGTGGGTAATAGGTGCTGGATGGGACCCCGTTGTTTCCGAGGTCCAGGGCGACGTTCACGCCATACACCAGTTGGGGGTTGATTCCCCAGTCCCACACATCATTGAATGTATGGACGAATTTATTGCTGCTGGGCTGAAATGCATGCGCCCCGCTGTACATGTAACAGTTTCCGTCCGCGACGGCCCCGCCAGGACACGGGTTCGGAGTCGGGGTCGCCGCCGTTTCAGCCGTGCTGCTTGATTGGACCGCCGCAGCCGCGGATACCGGCACCGCTGCCCCGTCGTGCCCGGCCGGGGGGAAATACTCGACCCTGGGCGCGGCGGAATTGTTGTCCTCGTACATCTCGGGCACGGCGTTCTGCGGATCGAGATGGACGTGCACGGTGATCGCCGACTCGTTCGACACCGCGCTCAACGCCTCGTACGTTTCCGGCGGCAGGTAGAGGGAGGCGATGAAGCCCTTGGTACCGCTGGGGGAGAAGCCACCGATCACCGCCGTATCGGTCAACTGTGGGAGGCCGTGCGAGTCCTTTTGCAGCACCTTCAACGGATGTTCCTTCCCCTCGATTTCCATCGTAAGGGCAACCTCGACTGGTCCGGCGAACTGGGCCCCGGTGTTGGCGGCGACAAAGTTCACGTACAGATCCGGGGGACGCATTGACAGCGAGGCAACGGTCTCCGGGCGATCCGGGAGGCCGAGCGTGCCATCCGCGACGCTCGCCGAAAAGGGGGCCACCAGCAAGTCGGGCTTGTCCGGCTTGGTCACGTGGACGCCCTGCACAACCACGGCGTTGGCACCGCCGCTGCTGGCGACCAGATCGTACGTCCCATCCGGCACCGTGCTGTTGATCCGAAACAGCCCCTCCACGCCGGCGCGGAGGTTCCCGCTGCCCGTCTCGAAAGTGGTGGTCGTGCGCACGAACTGCGTGGTTTGTGTCACGATCGGCAGCGGCTGCGCCGCGGCCAGGCCGATCCCGTCGATGGCGAGGCTCCCGGTCGACACTTTGTGGTTCGCCGACTGCAGATAGAGATCGATCTGCCGCGTGGTCGACGGAGCCGCCGCGGTCTCGGTGAAATCGAACGACAGAGAGACTGGCTCGCCCGCATAGGGCGCTCTCGTTGAGAGTTGGACCTCGGACAGCTGAAGGTTACCAAGCGGGATGCTCTTCGTCGCCGACCCACCACCGTTCTCTGCACCCTCACCGCAAGCCACCAATGTCGCGGCCAGCAAGACGGCAGCCACCGTGCGCCAACATCCGTGATGCCGCACTGACCGGCCTCGCCCAGCGATGTACCCCGTGCTTGCCATGTGCTCCCCCCGATTCCGAAAACGGCCCGCGACGACTAGCTGAATTTGAACGTATGGAGCACTGCCGCAACGTTGGCTGCAATGATCAATGATACCGCTCTGGATCCGTTGATTGAGGCGATATCTCGCGCCGCTTCTGCCATGCCAGGGTTCGCATGAGCAATGCGTACGCCAGCGAG
>CAZTDK010000450.1:0-5774 GCA_964611965.1 uncultured Binatia bacterium (SeqCode)
GGCAAGACCGAAACGGCGATCGAGCCGGTCAAGGAAGGTGCGGACATTCAATCGAACTTCTTCGATATGTGGCGGCAGGAGCATCCCACCGAGGCGTTGGAAGACGTGCCCGCCGACATGGTGACAGCCTCCGGCTCCGGCCTCGACCCGCACATCACCCTCGACAACGCCATGTACCAGCTCGACCGCGTGGCGGCGGCGTGGGCGAAGGATGCGAACCGCGACCCGAAGGCCGTGGCGGGCGAGATCCAGACGGTCCTCCATGACAACGCCAGCGCGGCATTCGGTGGGCTCATCGGCGAGCAGCTGGTCAACGTCCTCGAGGTGAATCTCGAGCTGCGGCGCCGCTACGGTGCGCCGGCGGCGTGAATTGGCAGACGATTCGGAGCGACAGTGCCCGTCGCATGATCGGCGTACGCGCCCCGAAGACAGAAATGACAGGCGGATATGAAACAAGTTGAAGCCATCATCAAACCGTTCAAGCTCGATGAAGTGAAGGAGAGCCTCAGCGGCATCGGCGTGCACGGTCTGACCGTAAGCGAAGTCAAAGGGTTCGGTCGCCAGAAGGGGCATACCGAGTTGTACCGCGGCGCCGAGTACGTCGTCGATTTTCTGCCGAAGGTGAAGCTCCAAGTCATCGTCGACGACGAGATGGTCGCGCGCGTGGTCGAGGCCATCTCCGCGGCCGCGAAGACCGGACGCATCGGCGACGGCAAGATCTTCGTCCTGCCCGTCGACGATGTCGTCCGCATTCGGACGGGCGAACGCGGACCGGATGCCATCTGAGTGTCGTAGTGCATCTGAACTGCCCGGATCTCTAAAGCGCGATTGCGCCGCAGCACGTTGACGAGAAAGCCCATCACGTGCGGCGGGCCCGCGGAACCCGAACACGCGTGGGTCTCGTTCAGGTGCATTGGCGTCTGCCTTTCCGTTGGTAGGACCGCGATCTCGTTCGTTCCCGATGGGTCATCGCATGACTCAGAACTGCGTATGCAGCCGAAGGCCCAAGACCGACACGGGACCGCGGTCGCGGTTGTACGCCGGATTATTGAAGAGCTGGTAGTCCGCGGTCACCCTCCAGGCATCGAGCGCGAGGCAATAGTAGGTTTCGAGCACCTCTTCCGGGCCCGGGTGCGGCAACCGACCGTCGCCAACCAGAACGCCCAGACCACCGGCATTGAGGAACGCCTCATGGCTCCCCGAAATGCCGTTGACGATCCCGGCAATGCCGATGGTATCGTCAGGGCGTTCCCACGGGTTCCCGGACACCGCGGCGCCCGCCGCGACCGTGCGATCAATGTCGGTGAATTCATAGGGCTCGACGTCCGGGCTGGCGAAGCCGCCCCGGACGAATACTCCCCAGTCCGGCGTCACCTGCTGTTCGAGGTTCGCGGCTAGGCCGGCGCGGCTGCGATACGTGCGGACCGCGGCAATGTCAGCTGGCTGACCGGTTTCATGCGCCAAGCGAACCGCGTCGTTGTAGTTGCCCATGCGGCCGCGGCTGAGCCAGGGAGTCATGGCGATCTTCCCCGGCTGCGCCCATAATGCAAAGCGGCGTTCGAGCTCACCGACCAGTTGGAATTGACTGAAGGATGGGTCCAACTCCGTGCCGTTCGGTACGGTCGAAAGATCAAAGCCGCCGAAGCGCAGCGCCCACGCTTCATGATACCCTTCCACTACCGCACCGTAGGTATAGCCCCACGCGTCGGCGGCGTAGTCGAAGGAGCCCGCATCGACCAGGGCCCAGTTGAGGAAGTCATTCCGGGGATCATGCGCATAGCGGTTGTCATCAAACATATCGGACACACTGAACTTGCCAACCGTGAGCACCAGGCGATCGCTGGTGATGTCGGCGGGGAACTGATTGATGCCGGCTTCCACTTTCTGCGGGTCGCCGCCGAGAAGTATCGTCTGCCGGATGAAGAGCCGCGGTACACGGGCATAGGGGTAACGTTCGCCGACCTTGTAGGCTTCACCGCTCGGAAAGCCGGCAAGGCCGAGCGTGTCGGTCAGCCCGAAGCCCTGATCAACTTCTGGATTGATCCAGAATTCAGCACCCTCCCAGAGGCGGATGCCGGCATAGAGCGTGACGTCCCACGTCTCGCGCGCCTCATTCGAATTCAGGCTGTGCGGGCCGTGATAGGGGGCGTGAAACGAAGGAGCATATTGGCCGACGAAGGTGGTTTGCCCGTGCAGGGCCAGCCAGTCCAGCTCCAAGGGCGTCGGCCCTTTGCTGATGATATCTGCGAGTCCGGCCGCGTCGCCGAGGTGGTAGTTGATGCCGAGTTGAACGCTGTGCAAGGCAAGGTCCGATCGAAAGGTTTGCGCCCCACCGGGGAAGGTCACGTTGTTGTGGCCGAAATCACTGTATTGATATTCGAGCGTCGCGCTCCACTTCGGCGCGATCGGCACTGCGATGCCAGCTCCTATGGTCCAACCAAGTTGCGAGAGGGTGGTGTTTTCAGCGGTGCCTGAACTCCCGCAGGCCGGCGTCGATGCCCCGGTGAGCTGGGTGCACGTCAAGCGTTCATGAGCCCAGGCCAAGCCGCCCGTGCCATACAGCAACCACGGGTCGAATGCGTAGCCCAGGCGGCCGCGCACGGTTCCCGACGCCAGCACCGTGTCCTGGTAGGTGGCTTGTCCGACCAGCGGCGACGAGAACGTCTGCGTGTCGGAAACCGTGTTGGGAAACAAGGCGTCGGTCTCGACGCCCAACAGAAAGCGCGACGGGGTGATCACATTATACCCAGCCTGCAGGCCGCCGAAGTAACTGCCGGTCCCGCCGGAGAGATGCGGCCAGTTGTAGAGATCGAGCGAGCCGCTGGCGTGAGGTTCGGGGCTGCCGGCAGGAGTCGCCGACCACTGTGAGGAACCCGTGGCCAAGCCCATACGGCCACCGACGTACCATCCGGTCCAATCGACACCCTGGTGTAGCTCCGGTGAAACCGCTGCGTCGGCACCTTCCGCGGCATGCAACCGTACCCCCGAAGCGAACAGAGAAGCGAGCAGCACCCAACATAATACCAGCCACACTTTGGGCACGACCTCGCGCTCCATTGCATGAACCAGCTTGCGGCAACCCTCCAGGTGATCGAGCCAGGCGCCAGCGTAGAGCGCACGCCGCGTCCTGACCGCGGCCTGCTGACATCGCATACCCCTATCGGGTATAGTGCCGGCATGGCGCACGTGATCCGAGACAAGGAAAAGCTGGTGAATCGCATTCGCCGCTTGCGTGGACAGGTGGATGCGATCGAAAAGGCGTTGGAACAAGACCGGGAATGCGGGGCGATCTTGCAAACCATTGCCGCATGCCGGGGGGCTATGAACGGCTTGATGGCGGAGTTGATCGAAGAGCAGATTCGGTCGCACGTGCTGAGCCCAGACCGGCGCAAGCCGACGGGCGAGCAAGCCCAGGCGGCGGAAAGGCTGATCAGCCTGGTGCGCACATACCTGCGTTGAGGCCGGCTCCGTAGGGGCATACGGTCTCCCGCTCCGGTTCGTGGCGCTGCCCCGCCCGGTTCCATAGACTCCGGGTGTGCGGCTGATGCCGGCTGGATTTCCCCGCATGATCGCTTCTCCCTCATGCACACACGCACTCGCACGCAGTGTGTTGACGCGCACCGGAGGGTCCGTCCGGTGAACTTGCTCCGCGAGCGAAAGTAACCTATACTCAGCCCCAGTATATAGGTGGGAGGGGTATGTCAAGCCTCGGCGTCACATTTTCTCCGCACGCACACGAAGCCACCACCGCGCGTAACATCCGCGCCAAGCCTCGATTCGAATCTCACGGATGGCTTCCTCAGTGCGGACGGATGGTTTCTCCGTCCAGCCAATACGCCGCCAAACCTATGAACTGCAGTACTAAGGGACAGCCAGGAAGAAGGTGGCGGTGACGGACGCGTTCGTTCTTTCGCTGTTCTTCGTCTTTGCCGCAGAGATGGGGGACAAGACGCAACTGGTTGCCCTCGCGTTCGCCACGCGTTATGCGACGCAGACCGTATTGCTCGGGGTGTTCGCCGCAACGCTGCTCGTGCATCTGTTCTCCGTGGGGCTCGGTGAGATTGTCGGCCTGACGATCCCGGTTTTCTGGGTGCATGTCTTCGCCGGAGTGGCCTTCATTGGGTTCGGGCTCTGGACCTTACGCGGCGACGAGTTGGGCGATGACGACCGCTTCCGAGAGCAGCGGTTCGGCCCTCTGATGACCGTTGGCACCACCTTCTTTCTCGCTGAACTGGGCGACAAGACGATGCTGATGACGATTACCTTAGCCAGTCAGCAGCAGAGCTTTATCGGGGTGTGGCTCGGCAGCACAGTCGGGATGGTCCTGGCGGACGGACTCGCCATCGTGGTTGGCAGAATCCTGGGTGCGCAGCTTCCGGAGCGGCTCATCAAGTTCGGTGCGGCAGGGATCTTTCTGCTTACCGGCGCGATCACGTTGATCGAGGCGGTGTCGAGCCGCATCGGGGGGTAGCGTAGGCCGTGAGGGTTGACGACTCCAATGGTACACGGCGAGCATTTTTGAGAGCTACTGAGCACGGGAGAGACGAAGTCATGCACATGAACGAGATCGGCAACTGGCAGCACGTTCATACCTTCGGCACCGATGAATACCGCACTGGCGAGCGCCGCACCCACTGGGTGATCGCGCTGACCTTCGCAATGATGGTCGTGGAAATCACGTCGGGCATTGCGTTCGGATCGATGGCGCTCTTGGCGGACGGCTGGCACATGGCGACGCACGCGGCAGCCCTCGGGATGGCGGCCTTCGCCTACTGGTACGCCCGCCGGCGAGCGCACGACCCGCGGTACAGCTTTGGCACCGGCAAGATCAGCGCGCTGGGCGGCTTCGGCAGTGCCGTGAGCCTGGCCGTCGTCGCACTGTTCGTGCTGGTGGAGAGCGTGGGGCGCCTCGCCTCGCCCGTCACGATTCGTTTCGATGAGGCCATTGGCGTTGCGGTTGTCGGGCTGCTCGTGAATCTCCTGAGCGCGCGACTCCTGCGCGACCACGAGCACGAAGATGAGCCGGGGAGTGGGCAGCATCATGACCACAACCTGCGTGGAGCCTACCTGCACGTGCTCGCGGATGCAGTCACGTCGATTCTCGCGATCGGCGCGCTCACGGCGGGCAAGTTCCTCGGCTGGACGTGGATGGACTCGATCACGGGTATCCTGGGCTCGATCGTCATTGCGCGGTGGTCGCTCGGGCTGCTGCAGGACACGAGCGCCGTTCTCCTCGATGCGGAGGTGGCGGACCGGCGGCGAGAGATTCAGAAAGCTGTCGAGGCGGATGCCGACAACCGCGTCGCCGATCTTCATATCTGGCGCGTGGGGCCTCGCCATCTGGCCGCCATCGTCTCGGTCGTGACGCATGAGCCTCGTGAGCCGAGCCACTATAAGGAGCTGCTTCGCCAGTTCGATGACTTAGCGCACGTGACGATCGAGGTGGAGCGCTGCAACGAGGACAGGACGTGTGCGGCGGCCTGAAGCCGCTGGGGCCGAAAGGCCGGACCGCCAAAATCTACGGGCAACATTGATGCATGGCGGGGAGGATCATGGCTCGGACTAGAGCGCAGATTGCGGCACCGATAGGTGAGACGGGTACTGACTTGGGTGTCCGCCTGCGGGCCGGGGTGGTGGCCCTCGTCATCGGCAGCGCACTGCTCCTCGCGAAGTACTTCGCCTATCGGCTTACCGGTTCGACGGCGATCCTGTCGGACGCGATGGAGAGCATCGTGAATGTGGTCGCCGCGCTGTTTGCCCTTGCTGGCCTGGTG
>CAZTDK010000451.1:0-5771 GCA_964611965.1 uncultured Binatia bacterium (SeqCode)
GTTCGACGGATGCGGCTCGTCGGCCAGGAAGCGCGCCGCGTTGTCGGCGTAGAACTCACAGTTCCAGGCGCACTTCTCGACCTCAGCCTCAGACTCGACGATCGGCTTGCCCATCTCGGCGGTGATGATGGTGGCCAGGCGCGCCTGCTGCTGGCGTAGGTAGGCCGCCGCATTCTTCATCAACCCGCTGCGCTCGGCGAACGATCTGCGGCGCCAACTTCGATACGCGGTTTCCGCGCTGTCCAGTGCCTGTTCAATCTGCAACGGCGTGGACGGCTCGAAGGTGGCCAGGGTCACTTCAGTTGCGGGATTGATCGACTGGATTGGGGCGTCGGCCATCGAGATCTTCTCTACCAGACGCGCGCACCTCTACAAGCCCGGCCAGCCGACGCGCCGCGGTATTGCCCACCTGCAGGACCCGTATTAGCGTTTTCATGAAGACGATGTGGCTCACACTGCCAACCGAGCTGCGGGTTTGGGTTGCCGCGGAGGCACAGCGCCGCCGGGCGAGCCAGTCAGAGATCATCCGACGCTCGCTCGAGCATTCACGGAAAGGCTCCACGGCGGACGCCCGCTGAGCTGCGCCGATCTGGCGGGCGACCTGGTCGGCTCAATGGAAGGACCGCGCGACCTCTCGACCAACAAGCCCTACCTGATGCGAGGTCTCCTGAAGAAGGCGAGGCATGCGCGCAAGCATGCTGATTCATGCCGGCCCCCTGGTGGCCTGGCTCGACAGAGCTGATGCCTACACCCTCGATTCCGATTTTCGCATTTACCGACGGCATGGCCGGCTGACGGTACCGACGTTGATGCCAGCGGAGGCGTGAGGCAGGTCCACCCTCATTCACAGCGACCTCTGACTTACCCAATCTCCGCCAACTCCAACCGTCCGGCCCAGCGGTGCAGCAGCACCGTACGCAACGCCTGTGACTCCGGGCGTTCGAGTTTCGGATCGGTCCGCAGAAACGCTTCGGCCGCCTGCCGTGCTTCGCCGAGAATACTCTGGTCGCGAATCAGATTGGCAACGCGGAAATCCGGCAAGCCCGACTGCCGGGTGCCGAGCATCTCGCCGGGGCCACGGATTTCCAGGTCGACCTCCGCGATCTTGAAGCCGTCGGTGGTGCTCGCCATCGTCTCCAGGCGTCGATGCGTGTCCTCGCCGCGATGGAACGGCGTGATCAGGACGCACAGCGCCGCATCGTCGCCACGACCGACGCGGCCGCGCAACTGATGCAGTTGCGCCAGGCCGAAGCGCTCGGCGTGCTCGACAACCATGATCGTCGCATTTGGAACGTCGATGCCCACTTCGATCACCGTCGTGCTGACCAGCAGCTGCACATCGCCGGCCTTGAAGCGGCGCATCACCGCATCCTTCTCCGCCGCCTTCATTTTTCCGTGCACCAGGCCGACGCGGTACTCCGCGAACACGGCGCGCGCCAGCTCGCGGGCCATGGTTGTGGCGTCCCGCAGCTCCATCGCTTCGGAGCTCTCGACCAATGGATAAACGACGTAGCCCTGCCGGCCGCGATCGAGCTCACGCTTCATGAGGTCGTAGACCTTCGCCCGCTCACCTTCGTGCCGCAGCAGCGTGCGCACCGGCTGCCGCCCCGGCGGCAGCTCGTCGAGCACGGAGATGTCGAGATCGCCGTACACCGCCATCGCCAGGGTGCGGGGAATCGGCGTCGCGGTCATCAGTAAGATGTCCGGCGTCCCGCCGAGGCGCTTCAGCGCGGCACGTTGCAACACCCCGAAACGATGCTGCTCGTCGATGACGCCGAGGCCGATCGACTTGAACTGCACGCCCTCCTGAATCAAGGCGTGCGTACCCACCGCCAGCTGTACATCGCCGCGTTCGATCCGCTCGTAGGCCTTGCGGCGCTGCGCGCGCGTCAGCTGGCCGGTGAGTAGTTCCGTCGTCACGCCCAGCGCTTGCGCAAAGCGGCAGATGGTCGCGTAGTGCTGCTCCGCCAGCAGCTCCGTCGGCGCCATGAACGCCGCCTGATGGCCGTTCTCGATCGCCACCAGCGCCGCCCACAACGCAACGATGGTCTTGCCACTGCCGACGTCGCCCTGCACCAGCCGATGCAACGGGTGCGGCTGCGCCATGTCCGCGAGAATCTCGCCGATGACGCGCTCCTGCGCCCCGGTCAGACGAAACGGCAGCAGCGCGCGCAGCGGACCGGTCAACGTCCCACGCTCCGGTAACGCCAGGCCCGACTCGATCTCGACGGAGCGCCGCCGTAGCGCCATACCCAGTTGCAGGAAGAACAGCTCATCGAAGACCAACGAGCGGTGCGCCGCCGAGCGCGCCGCATTGAGCGCTTCGACATCGGCGTTGCGTCCGGGCGTGTGCAGCATCTGCATCGCATGGCGCAGGTCGGCAATGCGTGCCGCCCGAACAACGCTATCGGGCAGCACGCTCGGCAAGCGGTCGGCCCACTCGGCCGCCGCCTCCTGCACGATTTTACGCATGACCCCGACGGTCACCGTCGTCGGCTTGCTGTACACGGGCAGTACGCCCTGCCCTTCCAGGTCCGGGGACAGATCGACCTCGGGATGGACGATACGCTTCTCGCCCATCGGGCTGCCTTCGATCTTGCCGTGGACGAGTACGCGTTGGCCGATCTGATAACGATTGTGGAAATAGGCGATCTGGTGGAACCAGGTAAGCGCCAACAGACCGGTCTCATCGCGCAGTACGGCTTCGAGAATACGCCGCTGCGAACGTCCGACGTGACGCTCCGTGAGGTGCGTGATCTCGCCGACGACGCTGCCAACCTCGCCGACGCGCAGATTGCGCACCGTGCTCAGGGAGCGGCGATCCTCGTAGCGAAAGGGCAGATGATACAGCAGGTCCTCGACCGTCGCGATGCCGAGCTTCTTGAACTGGTCCGAGCGGCGCGGGCCGATGCCGCGCAGGAACTGCGCCGACTGCGCCAAAGCCTTCAGGTGTTCGTCGACACTGCCCGTGGTGCACTGATACGCGGGCAGGTCTTCCGGGCTGCCGTGGCGCAGGCGCTCCACCAAGAGGGCACAACGTTCGGCAAGCGCCCGCCGCTGCTCCGGCGGGGCGGCCTCATACGCGGCGAGCTGCGCGCCCAGCACTTCCACGTCGTGCCGCACCGGTCCCGGTGGCAGCCGTTGCATCAGGACCTGCGCCCGCGCGATGAAACTAGCCGTCGGGAAGCGGGTGCGCGCCGCCGCTGTTGGCGGGGCGCTGGTGAGAAAGTGGAGCGGCGCCGACAACGCCGAGAGCAGTTCCTCGAGCCCCTGTGGTGCCCCTGTCGCCGCACCCGCCGACGCGTCAGCGCGCCGGGGTGGCACTGGCAGCAGCGGTGGAAGCTTCTGGCTCACGGCGATGATAATCTTGCAAGGCGCGCACCGTCAGCGCCTCGCGCTGCAACAGCTCGACCCCTTCGGCCGCCGCCTCGGCGCCTGCCACCGTGGTGAAGTACGGCACCCGGCATTCCAGCGCGCTGCGGCGGATCGACAGCGAGTCGACGTTGGGCCCGAATCCCTTCGGTGTGTTGATGACCATGGCAATGCGCCCGCTCTGAATCGCGTCGACGCAGTGCGGGCTGCCATCGGCGACTTTGTTGATGGTCTCCACCGGCAAACCGTGCCGGCCCAGGTACGCCGCCGTCCCCTGCGTGGCCACCAGCGCAAAGCCCGCCTCCACGAAGCGCTTCGCGGTGGGTAGTACCGCCGCCTTGTCTTCCTCACGCACGCTGATGAACACCGCGCCGCTCGTCGGCAGGACTGTCCCGGCCGCGATCTGCGCCTTGGCAAAGGCCGCACCGAAGGAGGCGCCAATTCCCATGACTTCACCGGTGGACTTCATCTCGGGGCCAAGGAGAGTGTCGACGCCGGGAAACTTGTTGAACGGAAACACCGCTTCCTTCACCGAGATGTGCGTCGGAACGACTTCCTCCGTAAAGCCCAGGTCGGCAAGCGACTGGCCCACCATCACCCGCGCCGCCAGCTTGGCGAGCGGAACGCCGATGGCCTTGCTGACGAATGGGATCGTCCGCGACGCACGCGGATTCACTTCGAGGATGTAGACGTGCTCGTCCTTGACGGCGAACTGCACGTTCATCAATCCGATGACATGGAGCTCCAGCGCCAGGGCTTTGGTCTGGCGGCGGATCTCGTCGAGGACCGCGGCCGTGATCGAGTTGGTCGGCAGCGAGCAGGCGCTGTCACCGGAGTGCACGCCGGCGCGCTCGATGTGCTCCATAATGCCGCCGATCACGACGCGCGTCCCATCACTGATGGCATCGACGTCGAGCTCGATGGCGTCATCGATGAACTTGTCGATCAGGATCGTACGGTCCGGCGCCGCGTCGAGCGCCCGCTGCATATAGCCGCGCAAGCTGTCCTCTTCGTATACGACCTCCATGGCGCGGCCCCCAAGGACGTACGACGGACGCACCAGCACCGGATACGTGAGCCGTCGCGCAATGGCTGCTGCTTCGTCGACGCTGCGCGCAATGCCGTTGGGCGGCTGTTTTAGATCGAGCTTCGACAGCATGGCGGCAAACAGCTCGCGGTCCTCGGCCCGATCGATGGAGGCCGGTGACGTTCCAAAGATGGGGACGCCGGCGCGCTGCAGCGGCACCGCCAGCTTGAGCGGAGTCTGACCGCCGAACTGCACGATCAAACCCTGCGGCTGCTCGCGGTCCACGATGCCCAGGACGTCCTCCAGCGTCAGCGGCTCGAAATACAGCTTGTCGGAGGTATCGTAGTCGGTGCTCACGGTCTCCGGGTTGCAATTCACCATGATGGTTTCGTAGCCGTCTGCCTTCAGCGCAAAGGCGGCGTGAACGCAGCAATAGTCGAACTCGATCCCTTGACCGATGCGGTTTGGGCCGCCTCCCAGAATCATCACCTTCGGACGTGTCGTCACCGCCGACTCGTCTTCCGCTTCGTACGTCGAGTAGAGGTACGGTGTATGCGCGGGAAACTCAGCGCCGCAGGTATCCACCATCTTGTAGACCGCTTCGACCCCAGCGGCGCGGCGCGCCGCGCGGATCGCCGCCTCCGTCGAGCCCGCGAGCTGCGCCAGACGGACATCGGAGAAGCCGAGGTGCTTGGCGTGGCGCAGGATCTCGGTCGGCAAGGGCGCAGCGTGCGGCGCCTGGCCTGAGGTTGCAGCCACGGCCGCGCCGCGGATGTGCTTTTCCCATTCCAGAATCTGCTTGATGTTGTCCAGGAACCACGGATCGATCCGGGTGATCTCGTAGAGCTGCTCGGTGGTGAAACCTTCCCGATAAGCCTCGGCGATGTACCAGAGGCGGCGCGCATTCGGCACGCGCAGTTTGGTCTCCAGCGCGGCGCGATCCGCGGCGGCGGGTCCGCGGCCCTTGTCGTCAAAGCCGTACGAATCGATCTCCAGGGAGCGGATCGCTTTCTGCAGCGACTCTTTGAACGTCCGCCCGATCGCCATCACCTCGCCGACGGATTTCATCTGCGGCCCCAGGACGTCTTGGGCGCCGCTGAATTTCTCGAAGGTGAACCGTGGTATTTTCGTGACCACGTAGTCAATGGTCGGCTCGAAGCAGGCGGGCGTTTCGCGCGTGATGTCGTTGGGGATCTCGTCGAGCGTGTACCCGACGGCCAGCTTGGCCGCGATCTTGGCGATCGGAAAGCCGGTCGCCTTGCTGGCCAGCGCCGAGCTGCGCGAGACGCGCGGGTTCATCTCGATGATCACCAGGCGGCCATTGTCGGGATGCACACCGAACTGGATGTTGGAACCGCCGGTATCCACGCCG
>CAZTDK010000452.1:0-5761 GCA_964611965.1 uncultured Binatia bacterium (SeqCode)
CCCCCAAGCCCCCAAGCCCCCAAGCCCCTTAGGAGGACTCCCCAGTGAGCATTCTCGTCGTCGGTTCGGTCTTCTTTGATTCCATCGAAACGCCGCATGGCAAGGTCGAACGCGCCCTGGGTGGCGCGGCAACCTATTTTTCGGTGGCGGCCAGCTTCTTCACGCGGGTGAAGATGGTGGCGACGGTGGGTGAGGATTTTCCAAGAGAGGAGGTCGACTTTCTCTCGCAGCGGGGCATCGACTTGTCCGGTGTGCAGCGCCGCAGTGGACTGACCGGCTCGTGGGCCGGCCGCTATCACGAGGACATGAACCAGCGTGACACGTTGGACCTGCAGCTCAACGTCTTCGCCGATTTCCAGCCGCAGCTGCCGGCGAGCCATCGCGATGCGCAGTACGTCTTCCTCGCCAATATCGACCCGAAGCTGCAAGCCATGGTGCTCGATCAGTTGGCGGCCCCGGGCCTGGTGGGCTGCGATACGATGAACCATTGGATCAGCACCTCACGCGCTGCGTTGGAGCAGCTGCTCGGACGCGTCGGCATTCTCGTCATCAACGACGAAGAGGCACGGCTGCTGAGTGGCGAGCGCAACGTCGTCAAGGCGGCACGGCGGCTGCTGGCAATGGGGCCACAGCGGGTGCTCATCAAGCGCGGCGAGTACGGTGTGATTCAGTTTTCGGCCAACTCGGTGTTTGCGGTGCCGGCCTTTCCGCTCGAAGAGGTCTTCGATCCGACCGGTGCAGGCGATACGTTCGCTGGCGGTTTCATGGGGGAGTTGGCGCGGTCGGGGGATACCTCCGAGCCGGGCCTGCGCCGCGCCATCGTCTATGGCAGCGTATTGGCCTCGTTTGGTGTCGAGGATTTCGGTCTGGCGCGCTTGCGCACGCTGACGCAGGACGACATCGAGCAGCGCTACCGCCAGTTCGTGAGCTTGATGGACATCAACGGAATGTGAACGCCAAGCACGGCAGCGTTGCTTGCCGCTTGGCAGGCAAACGGGTAACCATACAAGCATCATGTTCTCGCGAGAAACCTACGCCAACCGCCGCCGCGCCTTCATGGATCGCATTGGTCCAAACGCCACCGCCATCCTGCCGTCGGCGCCCGTCGCGGCACGCTCCAATGATGTCGACTATTCGTATCGCCAAGACAATGATCTGCTTTACTTGACAGGGTTCCCGGAACCGGAATCGGTGTGTGTGCTGACACCCGGGCACCCCAAGGAAGAATTCGTGATGTTTGTGCGCCGGCGCGACCCGGAGCGCGAAACCTGGACCGGCCGCCGCGCCGGTGTTGAGGGTGCAATCGAAACCTACGGCGCGCAGGCCGCGTACCCGATTGAACAGCTCGAGGCGAAAATCAACGACTACGCCGGCGAACGCGACCAGTTGTACTATGTGTTTGGACGCGACGCCACGTTGAATCAGCGGGTCACCACCTGGTTGCAACGCTGGCGGCAGATGCGGCCGCGCAGCGGCAGCGGGCCGATGGCGACCCTTGACCCGGGCGAGATCGTCCACGAGATGCGCCTGGTCAAGAGCGGCGCAGAGCTCGAATGTATGCGGCGGGCGATCGCCATCACTGCGGACGGACATGACGCCGCCATGCGAGCCGCGTGCGACGCCATGTATGAATACGAAATCGAGGCCTTGCTCGATTACACGTTCCGTAAGCAAGGTGCGTCGGGGCCGGCGTATCCGTCGATCGTTGCGGGGGGCGAAAATGCGACCATCCTGCACTATACGAACAACGACCAGCGTCTACGTGCCGGTGAGCTGCTGCTCATCGACGCCGGTGCGGAGTATGGCGGTTACTGCGCCGATGTGACGCGCACCTTTCCCATCGGCAGCTGCTTCAATGGTGCCCAGCGTGCCATCTACGAGCTCGTCCTCCAAGCCCAGCTCGCGGCGATCGCGGTCATCCGACCCGGCGCCCGCGTCGACGAGCCGCACGCGCGCGCCGTCGACGTGCTGGTTGACGGCCTGCTGGCTCTCGGGCTGCTCACCGGTGAGCGTCAGGAGATCATTGCCAAAGAGCTCTACAAGCCGTTTTACATGCATCGGACCGGTCACTGGCTTGGCATGGATGTCCACGACGTTGGCAAGTACAAGCTTGAGGGCAATGCGCGCGTGCTCGAGCCCGGAATGGTTCTGACGGTCGAGCCCGGCATCTACATCGCTCCCGGGTGCGCGAACGTCGACGCGCGCTATCATGGCATCGGCGTGCGCATCGAAGATGACGTGCTGGTGACGGCTACGGGGCATGAGGTTCTCTCGATGGCCATCCCGAAGCAGCCCAAGGAGCTGGAAGCCCTGCGCCCACGGACATCGGTGTAAGTCCGGCCATCACTGGCCACCAGGTGGCCGCTCGCCACCGCGAGCGTGCGGAACTTTCCCGCTGAGACGCCTGTTATAGTCAGCAGGGGGAGTCCATGCTAAAGCCACGGCGATGGCCATGCCCGATCTTCGCAAGCGCGAAGAGTTTACCCGGTGGGCGTTGCCGCACACGGATCACGTCTATACGGCCAGCCTGTATCTCACGCGCAATCGCGAGGAGGCGGAAGATTTGTTCCAGGAGACGTATCTCCGCGCCTATCGCTTCTGGCACCAGTTCAGGCCGGGGACCAATTGCAAGGCGTGGCTGATGACCATCTTGCACAACGCCTTCAAGAACCGCTTCCGCAACCGCTCTCGCGAAGATCACACGATCGAGTTCGATGAGGAGCTGTACGATGGGACGCCGGCCGTTGCCGCGGCACCCCTGGATCCGGAAACCCTCGTGCTGTCCCAAGTGCTTGCCGATGAAGTGGAAAGCGCGCTGAAGAGCCTGCCCCTGGAATTCCTCGAGGTGATTGTGCTGGTAGACATTCAGGAGCTGAGCTACGAGGAGGCTGCAGCGGCATTCGGTTGCCCGATCGGAACCATCCGTTCCCGTCTTTCGCGCGGCCGGCGCCTGTTGCACGGGGCCTTGCGGAGCTACGCCAAGGAGCACGGCTACGCACGCCGCGGCACGTATGCACTGCGCTGAATATCGAGATCTGGTTGCGCCGCATGTCGATGGCCGGCTGACCGAGGAGGAAACCGCGCTGGCGATGGCACACCTCGAGGTGTGCGCGCCCTGCGCGCGCCTGTTCGCGACGAGCCAGCGCTTTCGGCAGGAAACCCGTGCCTACCAGTGGACCCGCTCCACGCCGGGCGATGTGCGCCAGCAGTTGATGGCCGCAATGGCCGCCGAAGAAGCGGCGGCGCGCCCGCGCTGGTGGCACGCCTGGCGGCGGCCGATCTATGGCCTGGGGGCCGCCGGCGCGCTAGCAGTGCTGGCACTGGTGATTGCCACCGGGCCGCGATCTTCTGAGGTATCGCTGGTGACACCGGTGCCGGCGCCTCTCCTGACTGCGGTGGTTGCGGACTTTCGTGCCGTCGACGCGGACAAGCTGGTCCCCGATTTCCGCACCGATGATCCGCAGGAGCTGCGGGACTACTTCCAGCGCACCGCGGGTCTGGGCTTTTCGAATACAGTGGTGGACTTGGAGATGCGAGGGTACGAGCTGGTTGGCGGCACTCTGGTCGAGATCGCCGGGAAGAAGAGCGCGCTATCGGTCTATCGTGGTCCGCACGGTCTCCTCGTATGCCACCGTTTTCAGGGCGCCGAGCTGTCGCTGCCGCCCGGCGGTGAATCCATTCATGGCGATACGTACTATACGATCAACGGTATCACCATTTGCCTGCATCGCGAGGGCGACGTCGTGTGTCTCATGGCCAGTGCGCTGCCGCGTGAAGTGTTCATCAAGAGGTGGGCAGCATCGGCTTGAGCCCAGTGCCGCCTGACGGCGAGGCCAAAGCGACCGCTGGATGGGATCGGTTCGCACTGCTAGCCCGTTTGCCACCGTAGACGGAGTGAGTGAGTTGACTCAGTCGCGTGAATTGCGTAGGCGAGAGCGTTCGTGTGGCGAAGGAGCTATGGGAAGCGATCGGTTGCGAACAGAAGAGTTGGCTTTTGTACGAGGTGACGAGCGTATCAAGGCGTACGCTGCGTGGCTGCGCCGTGACGAGCGGCTGCCGGCGGTGGTTGTCCTTCACGACGTGCGCGGCTTGACTGAGCACTATCGTGAGGTGACGCGGCGGCTCGCCAACGAAGGGTTCTTCGCGTTGGCGATCGACCTCTACAGCCGCGAAGGGATGCCGCTGCTGCCCAGCATGGAGGCGGTGTTCACGTGGATGCAGAACCTTGATGACCGTCGCGTGCTTGCCGACATCGATGGAGGCGTGCGCTTTCTCCTCAGTCGTCCGGAGGTCCGGGCACGCTCCATCGGTATCACCGGGTTCTGTATGGGCGGCCGTTACGCTCTCCTGGCGGCATGTGCCAGCGAGCACCTGTCTGCCTGTGCGAGCTTCTACGGGATGTTGCGCGACGGCGAGCGGACGGAGCTGAAACCCGCCAGTCCGCTCGATCTGGCGCCGCAGCTGCGGTGTCCGTTCCTTGGGCTGTTCGGCGAGGATGATGGGTTGATCCCGCGTAGCGACATCAAGCAGTTGGAAAGTATTTTTCGGAAGTTGGAGAAGACGTTCCAGACCAAGATCTATCCAGGCGCCGGCCACGCGTTCATGAATGACACCCGGCCGGACACCTATCGCCCCGCCGTCGCGAAGGACGCCTGGACCCGCGCGATCGCGTTTTTCCGCACGCATCTTGCGGCCTAACTGGCGTGCCTGGCCCGTGCGCCGCGCCTGCGTTCACCTGCGTTGCGGCCGACACCTGCTTGAACTACGCTGAAGGTAATGGAGTTGGTGGTCCGGGAGCTTGGGCAGTGCGCGTATCCCGCCGCGTTGGCCCTGCAAGAGGAGCTGGTGGCGCGCAAGTGCGGGGACCCCCTCGCGCGCGAAAGGGGCACCGGTCAGCCGGGTACTGCGGGCATTCCGAGCGCCCGTGCCACTGACGACTATCTCCTGCTCCTGGAGCACGATCCGGTCTATACGCTCGGTCGTGGTGCAGATGCCGCTGATCTACTCGGAGCGGATGAGCGCCTTGGTATTCCGGTGTTCCGCGTCAGTCGCGGCGGGGGGGTAACCTTCCACGGTCCCGGGCAGCTGGTGGCGTACCCCATCCTGACACTGGCGCACGCCGGGCGTGATGTGCATCGCTACGTGCGCCGCTTGGAGGCGGTGCTGCTCGACGTCTGTGCGGCGTTCGGCATTGGTGCGCAACGGCGCGACGGGATTACTGGGGTCTGGGTGCGCGACGCCAAGATCGCTTCGATCGGCGTCGGCGTGCGGCGCTGGACGACCTTTCACGGGATCGCGCTGAACGTATCCACCGACCTCCGTTTCTTCGAGCACATCGTTGCCTGCCGCATGCCGGAGGTGCGCATGACCTCGATGGCTCAGGAACTCAACGCCGTACCGGCGATGCGTGACGTGCGCGCCACGTTTGTCGAAGCCTTTCGAGCGGAGTTCGGCTACGCCGCAGCGGCTGTGCCGGAGGCGTGTCGCGCATGACTGTGGAACGCCGGCATCCCGAGTGGATCAAGGTGCGAGCGCCGCAGGGGGCGGCGTTCTTTGAGACCAAGCGCCTGGTCAACGAGCTTCAGCTCCATACGGTGTGTGAGGAGGCCCGCTGCCCGAACGTGGCGGAATGCTGGGGGCATCACACGGCGACATTCATGCTTCTCGGCGACGTGTGTACGCGGAACTGCTCCTTTTGCGCGGTGGCACACGGGCGGCCGCAAGCAGTAGACCCTGATGAGCCGCGCCGCCATTCTGCGCG
>CAZTDK010000453.1:0-5753 GCA_964611965.1 uncultured Binatia bacterium (SeqCode)
CCCCCCCCCCCCCCCCCCCCCCCCCCTTTTCCACCCACCACCCGCCATCCGCCATCTGGGTTTGTGAGTCGTCTTCGTCGTCGTCCTCGTCGTCGCCGCGCTCGCCGAAGCCGAGCGCAGCCGCCGGGCGGCAGAGATGCGCAACGTGACCTTTCACGATGCCGAGCGCGAGCCGCTGCCGGAAGACAGCAGCTTCGACTTCATCACCACCTTCGATTGTATTCACGACATGACGCATCCCGAAGCCGCCATGCGCAGCATTCGCAAAGCGTTGAAGGCGGACGGTACGTGGCTCATCGCCGACATCAACGCCAAACCAAGCTTCGAGGACAACCTGGCGAAGAATCCGATGGCAGCGATGATGTACGGCTTCTCGGTCCTGAGCTGCATGTCGTCGAGCTTGTCGCATCCGGACGGTGCCGGGCTCGGCACCCTCGGCTTCAGCGAACCGGTGGCGCGCGCCATGACCGCCGCCGCCGGGTTCACGCGCTTCACGCGCCATGACTTCGACAACCCGGTGAATGCGTATTACGAGGTCAGGCCGTGAGAAGCAGTGACGAGTGACAAGTGACGAGTGATAAGCAAGAAGGGATGCTCTGATCTATGGCCCATGGGCCATGATCTCTGACACCCGACCTTTCGGGCTCTTGCTCGTCACTCGTCACTTGTCACTCTTCGCCGTCCCTCGTCACTTGTCACTCGTCACTGCGTTGCTAGGTTGCGCGTGTGTTCGCATTCCACGTCACCGTCGAGATCAATGCCACGCCGCGGCGGGTGTGGCGGGCGTTGTGTGACCCGACCGAGGTTGTCCAATGGGATAGCGGTGTCGCGGCCGCTCTCAACGCGCCGGACAACTACCCACAACCGGGGCAGCATGTCCGCTGGCGGTATCGCAGTGGCTGGTTCCGCATCCTGCACGATCGGCCGCAAGACGTGGTCGCGGAGCGCCGGTTGCGGGCGCTGCTCGCCGTGGGGCCCTTCCGTTTCGACGAAACCTATACGCTCGAGCCGCATGACGGCGGCTGCCAGCTGATGGCCACCTTGCAGGTGGTCATGCCGCTGCTGATCTTGGGTCCACTGGTGGAGCGGCTGTATATCGGACCGCGAACGCGTGACGCGGTGCGGGCATCGCTCGCAGCGATCAAGCAGCACTGCGAGCGGCATCCGTAAACCAACAGCCCTTTGAAGAAGAGCCTGACGCGCAGGCAGGGACGCCTGCGCCACCGCTTCTGCAGCTTCCAAAGCCAGGGAAGCCGTTCGGGAAGACTCCAAGCCCTCAAGCCTCAAGCCCTGAAGCCCATCTTCGAGCAGCTCAGCGACCGGAGCCGGTGACGACCAACGGTGATGCCGCATCCTGGGCCGTGGCGATCGCCGGCGTATTGCGTTCGGCCGGGAGCCGGACGGTGAATGTCGCCCCTTTCCCGACCGTGCTGTCGACGCAAATTTCACCACGCAGCAGCTGCACCAGGCCGCGACACAGCGGCAGGCCGAGGCCCACGCCGCCACGGCGACGCGCCATCGAGCCGTCGAGCTGGCGAAACTCCTCGAAGATGACCTCTTGCTGCTCGGGCGAGATTCCCGCGCCGGTGTCGTGCACGCTGCACTCCAGGATCATGCCCTGCCACCCGTTGGTGAGCACGCCGGCGCGCCAGACCGCGCGCACCTTCACCTCGCCGCGATCGGTGAATTTGATCGCGTTGGAAACCAGGTGCAGCAATATGTCGCGCAGCTTGGTGCGGTCGGCGATCAGGCAACCGATGTCAGGGGCGACCTCGACACGCAAATCGAGGCCTTTGAGGACCGCCGGCTGCAGGCACACATCGCGCACCGCGTCGAGGAGCTCGCTGATGTTCGTCTCGATCAGCCGGACATCGCTGCGGCGGCGCGACAGACTCACGAAGCTCAGGAGCTCTTCGATGAGACGCAACAGATCGAGGCCCTGCAAGTGGGCGCGATCGACGTAGGTCCGCACCCGTCCCTTGACCGTGCCCACCGTGCCGTCGAGCACCAGGCTGAGATACCCGAGCAGGCCGTTGAGCGGCGTCCGCAGCTCGTGGGACACACCATTGACGAACGCCTCCTTCAGCTCGACGAGCTCGCGCAGCCGGGCGTTCACCTTCTCGAGCTGCCCCACATATTCAACTCGCCGGCGCTCGCGATCGAGGCGGATGCGCTCCACCAAGACGCCGTAAAGCAACGCCACGCCGAAGATGAAGAACAACCGCAAGAGCAGGCTGGAGGGCGCCAGCGCCGCCGTGCCCACGTGCCCTCCCCAGGCCACCGCAATGTACGCCGTCGATGCCAGCAGCGATCCCATCAACACGAAGGTCAGCTTCTCGCTGACGCCGGCCATGAAGATCACGAAGAAGTAGAGAAAATAGAAATCCGAGCTGAAGCTCTTGGTCAGAAAAAACCCGGCGCTCAGCAGACCGGTATCGACGAGCAGAAGGCCAACTTCGAAACCGGGTCGGGCAACGGCCGCATCCGGCAATCGCGCGATGAGGACATTGGTCGCTAACATGACGACGACAATGGCGTCGACCGCCAGGCTGCGCCGTTCCGGCCCACTGAACAGCATGACGTATGCGGCCGCGATCACCAGCAGCCAGCGCAGAATCACGATCGCGTATTTCTTGCTCTGGAGCGGATGCGCCGGTCTACCAACGTCGCGCCACACAGAGGTTGCGTCCTGACCGCTGGTAATATCCACCATCACGCCTTTCGGTTTTGGGTGCGCCCGATCAACCAAGAGTTATGCCACGACGCACAGCAGTGGCTCATGAGTAGACACTGCGCAGCTCCGCCGCCATCGGCGTGATTTGTTTGCCGCCGAGGCAGTTCTCCGACAGGAGCGGACCCTAGGAGAGACGCCGGCCGCAGGCCCACCGCCCGCAGGCCCTGGCTTGCAGAGGCGGCGCGCAGAGAGCATGATCCACACTTCGGAGCGGTGCTGACATGGAGAACCCGAGAATCCTGCTGTTGGGTTGTGGTGGCATTGGCGGCATCATCGCGGCAACGCTGCTCGAACGCGGCGCCGACCTCACGGTGGTCACGCACAATCCGGCGATCGCCGACGCGGTCAACGCGGGTGGATTGATCCTGCGCGAGGAGCTGCAGCAGCGCACGGTGCCGGCGCGGGCGACGGTGACCATACCGGAGAACGCGGGACCATTCGACTTCGTGTTTCTGGCAACGCAGCCACCCCAGGTGGAAGAAGCGATGCGCAGCGCCGCTGATCTCATGGCGGCGGACGGTGCCGCGGTGTGCTTCCAAAACGGCTTCTGCGAACGGCGCGTCGCCACCATCGTCGGCGCGTCGCGCACCGTCGGTGCCATTGTGGCGTGGGGTGGCTCGATGCTCGCCCCGGGGGTGTACGAGCGCACCTCGCCCGGCGGCTTTGCGCTCGGGCAACTTGATGGCGAAGACCATCCGCGTCTCGAAACGCTGCGGCGCATGCTCAGCGCCATTGGTTCGGTCGATGTCACGCGCAACCTACGCGGCGCGCGCTGGAGCAAGCTGGCGATCAATTGCGCAATCAGCGCCCTGGGGACCATTGGCGGCGACCGCTTGGGGGCACTGATGAAGTATCGTTTTGTCCGCCGTCTCGCGCTCGAGGTCATGACCGAAGCGGTGAGCGTGGCGCGGGCGCGCGGCGTGCACCTCGAAAAGATCTCCGGGACCATCGACCTCGACTGGGTGGCGCTCACCGACAATGAACGGCTGGTGTCGGGTTCACCGACGTTGGTGGCCAAGCACGCGCTGCTCCTGGCTGTCGGCGCGAAGTTTCGCCGCTTGCGCTCCTCCATGCTCGTTGCCATCGAACGCGGCCGGGAGCCGGCGGTGGACTTCCTCAATGGTGAGGTCATCTGGCGCGGCCGCGAGCTCGGGATTCCGACGCCGCTCAACGCGCGTATCGTAGACACGATTCGCGCCATCGCGCGGCGTGAGATCCGGCCCGGCGTCTCCAGCTTGCGGCGGCTCTATGTCGAGAGCCGCGACGATCTCGGCTCGCCACCGCCGGCCGTGCATCGCCATGCCGGCCTGGGCAGCGGCCTTCCGGACACGCGAGGCTACGGCAGCGCCGCAGCCGGCGGGCCAGCGTAGCACCGGCCGCTTCCCCAATTTTCCAGCGTGCATTTCCGTATGAATATGGTACAAACGCCCGGCCGTGTGCGTTGGGCCGCTGGGAAACCGGGGCATCGTCAAGGATAAACGGTCCGTTGGCTCCGTTCGCGCGCACCGTTGCGAACGGATGCACCCTCAAGCCGATTCATTGCCCCTTCACAGCAGGTCACGGCACACGAAATAGTCGTCGCGCGAAATGCTGCGGTGGCGTTTGAGGAGTGTGTATGCGGCTACTGATTGTGTTGACTCTACTCTGTGTCACGAGCCTGGCGCGCGCCGAGGATCCTGCCGAAAGCTTTCCGCAATTCTGCGACGCGTGGATCGAGAAGCTGGCGGCGCGCGAACGGGATAATGTCGCCCACATCAAGTGGGAGTCGGACGGTGGCGTCGTGAAGGGCGACTACGTCGGCTACACGCGCGAACATACCTGCGTGACCAAGATGGGCACGCAATCGACTCCGGTGGGAAAGATCATCTATCGTGAGATCACCTACGAAAAGCTCGGTCCGACGATCGAGGAGGCGGAGCACACGCAAGCACGACCCGTCGATACTACGGAGATCACCGAGATCTTCCGGTACGCCGGAGGTAAGTGGATCTATTGAGCACTATGCGCTACCTTTGAGCGCATGGGCCACCGTCAAGGCATTCTCATTCTCATCATCTGCGCACTGACGCTCGGCAGCGCACAGATTGCAACCGCCACCACAAAGAAAGCCGGCACCACAAAAAAGGCTGCCGCCGCAAAGAAGCCGGACCCCGCAGTGGTCGCCAGCTCCTTTCAGGATTTCTGCGAGGACTGGATGCACAAGCTGGCGGAGCGCTCGGCCGACAACCTCAGCCATCTCAAATGGGAACAGGTCGATGGGGCCTTCCAAGCCGCGTACGTCGGGTACGAGCAGCAGCACACCTGCAAGCTGATAGAGGGCACTGAAGCCGACCCGGTGGGCAAGGTCTTCTATCGGGAGGTGCACTACACCAAACGTGGCGGCACCCAGGCCGAGGCCGAACAAAGCACGCCCAAGCCGACCGAGATCTTCGAAGTGCAGGAGATCTTCCATTATCTCAAGGGGAAGTGGGACTTCTGACGATTGGGCTATTCTGGCGATTGAATCATTGACGATTGGGTCATTGACGATTGGGGACTGGCTCATCAATCGTCAATGACTCAACGACGCAATCGTCAATCCCCCTCTTTCTCGATCTTTGTGATGGCGCCGGTCTTTCGCTAAGCTGCGCCGCATGCAACCTCGCGGCCACAAAGCGTGGGCCGGGCGGATGACCGCACCGACGCATGCCCTCGTCGAGTCGTTCACTACGTCGCTGCCGTTCGATCGACGGCTGTTCGCGCACGACATCACCGGCAGCATTGCGCACTGCGAAATGCTGGCGCGGCAGAAGATCATCGCGACGCGCGATGCGACACGGATCATCGCGGCACTGCGGCAGATCCGCGGCGAGTTTGAGCGCGGCACATTCCAATCCAGTCCTGCCGACGAGGACATTCATATGGCCGTCGAACGGCGGCTGATCGAGAAAATCGGCGCCGTGGGCGGCAAGCTGCACACGGCGCGCAGCCGCAACGATCAGGTGGCGCTCGATCTGCGCCTCTATCTCAAAGACGAGAC
>CAZTDK010000454.1:0-5746 GCA_964611965.1 uncultured Binatia bacterium (SeqCode)
GGATGACGTTGCCGAGCACGCGGAACGGAACGAAACCGAGGAGGTTGATGCCCCAGCCGATGAACACGGCGCACGCGGCGCTGGCGAGCAGCACGACCGTGAGGAACTGTATCCAGCCGCCGATCGTGCGGGGGACCGGGTCGCCATCGGACATCGCCTCCCATGCCTTATAGGGAATGAGCCCGTAGAGCAGATTGCCGACAAAGCCGAACATGTCGCCGGGTCCGATACCGCCGAAAAAATCGCCGATCACGTTGCCGATCGCCGCGCCCCATGCGCCCGCCGGACCGAACAGGAACGAGCAGACCACCGGCACGGCGTTTGCCGGCCGCAGCTCGGTGACGCCGGGGATGATGGGGAGCACCTTAAATGGGATGAGAATCGCGGCATACAGCGAGGCACTCATCGCGGTCAGCACGACCATGCGGGTGTTGCTCCACATGTCGGTGAGATCACGCATAGGGAATCGGCCTCCACGCTCGAGCTCGTGTTTGTAAAGAGTAGATCATCGTCTCCCCCGAGTACCGCCTTCCGAACAGTCTGCCGGACTTGCAATCCCTAGTGACCAACGGGAGCGGTCCATGGAAGAGATGCCGGCCGCAGGCCCTAGCGGAGCTCGTCGCGGAATTCGGGAGCGGCGATGGCGGCAAGCGCCGGCGCGCGCTCGCTGTCGGTGAGCATGCCGATGTTGGCAATGCCGTGCTCGGTGATGACGTATTGGATGTGGTGCCGCGGCGTCGACACCGGCGTGCCCAGCGGCAGGGCGCGCACGATGGTGGAGACCTTCTTGCCGGCCACCGTGGCCGTGGAGTGTAGGCAGATGATACTTTTGCCGTCGTCGCTATCGTGCGCGCCGATGACGAACAGCTCGTGGCCGCCGACACCAGAGTACTGCCGCGGTCCCAGCGTGTCGGCCATCACCTGGCCGGAGAGATCGACCGCCAACGCACCGTTGATGCTCACCATCTTGCGGTTGCGGCGAATGATCGCCGGATCATTGACCTGCGCCACCGGGAGCAAGCGGACTTCGGGATTGTGATCCATCCACTCATAGAGCGCCTTGCTCCCGGCAGCGAATGTGGCGACCGAGAAGCCGTCGTAGATGCCCTTGTGGTTGGTGATCTTTCCCGCCTGGTGCAGGTGCATGATCCCATCGACCATCATCTCGGTGTGAATGCCGAGGTCTCCCTTCGTGCCGGCGGCGAGGAGCTGCGCGACGATGTTGGGAATGGCGCCGATGCCGGTTTGTAGCGTGTCGCCGCTGTCGATGAGGCCTTCGACGTGTTGTGCAATGGCGCGGTCCTCTGGGGTGACCTGGCTCTCCGGCAGCTCGAACACCTGGCGGTCCGACTCGATGACACAGTCGATCTCCGAGATGTGGATGCGATGGCCGCCGAAGCGGCCGAGCCCGAGGACATGCGGCAGCGAGCGATTCACCTCGCCGATGGCGAGTCGATTCGGATCGCGTGCCGCCTGCAGGAAGGCGTTGAACGACGCCCCGGCATGCAGGCTGAAGTTGAGATAGCCGTGGTTGTCCATGGGGGCGAGCGCACTCACCACGACGCGCGGGCTGGCGCGCAGCGCGTAGCGCTCCCAGCCGAGAAAATCGGCCGGGAGATAGTCGACCTTGGCACCCATCGTTTTGAGCATGCGCTCGATCGGGCCGTAGAAGCCGCTGATCATACGCACGCCCGGCTGCTGCAAGACCGGATACGGCTCGATGATCAACCCGGTAAAGATCGTCAATCCAGCGTAGTCCGAGCGCTCGGACATGGCGTTGAGAAACATGGCGGGCTGCCCGGTCGCGATCGGTGCGGCGAGGGTGTCGTCCGGGCGCAGCAGGTCGACCGCCTCGCGGGCGCTGCGCCGCCTGCCGCGATACAATGTTGCGGGGTCGCCGTGGGCGCTACGTGCCATCGAAGTCCTCCCTACTCGGTGCGGAACCCTGATTCATCGCCGTGCGGGCTACCGTATATCGGGATGAAGTCCCAAACGCTTGATGACTCGGTGCGGGTCACACCACGGTTCCAACCGTGGGCCGAGCCACGCGCCAGCGCACGCCAGCGCTGCCCCTCCTAGCACGTCGACGACGTAATGATAGTGCAAATACACGGTCGAAAAGATGATGCCGGTCACGAGCGGGAGGTAGAGCGCCGTCAGCCGCGACGACACCCGCCGGGCGCGAAACACGCACAGCAACGCGATTGCCGTATGGCCGCTGGGGAAGGCGTCGGTCGGATTGCGCTCGGCCCAGGCGAGAAACCGACGCGCCGCTTCACTCAGCATCCCGCCGCCGATGGCCAGTGACTCGGCCACCGGCGGTACGCGCGGACCGAGCGTGGGGAACAGAAAGTAGCCCAGGTAGGACAAGTAGAAGGTCAGCACAATGGTGAACGCCAGACTACGGAACTCCGCCGTTGTCTGCTGCTGATAGACGACAATCCCCAGCACGAACGGCACAAAATAGTAGCTGAGGTACAGGACGTAGGAGAGGTCCACGAACCAGCTCGGCCGTCCCAGCAGCGCCCGCCACTCGCCCGCCAGTTGGCCGACGAGTGCGGCATCGAGTCGTGCGAACGTGAGGTCCCAGCGCAGCGGGCCACTGGCGGCTTCGATCATCGGTCCCAGCGCGCTGAAAACCGCGATGACGATGAGGATCGAAGAGAACTCGTGCACGGCGCGCCACACCGGCCCGCGCGTAGCGAGGATCGCCAGCAGCACGACGAAGAAGAGCAGCGTGGCAAACAGCGCGAGCAGACCCAGTGCCAGATCCCCCAGCGGCCGTTGCAACATCGCAACGATGAGGCCCAGCAGCAAAATCGCGAAACTGTTGAGCGCGTCGACCGCGCTCAGGTCAGCGAGATTGCCGTACTCCGGGTCGAAGTCTTCCAACCTCACGCCCTCTATCTTGCAAAACTTTGCCGGCGACGCCAGGGCCAGGCTTGTTCAACCCCTGGACCCGAGCGGCGCTGCGGAGTAAAGCTGCCACCACGCAATCGACCGTGGAAGGGCGAGATGGAACAATGAGGGCACGACCGGTTCGGTTCAGCATCCAGACGCCGCTCGAGGGTGCACCCTTCGACGTGTTGGCGCGCCACTGGCAGGCCGCGGAGCGGCTCGGGTACGATAGCGTCTGGCTCGACGATCACTTCTACGGCGTGCTCACACCGCAGTCGGACGACGCGCTCGAGTGCTGGACGCTGATGGCGGCGCTGGCACGGGAGACGTCGACATTGCGATTCGGGACCTTGGTCGCGTGCAACGGCTACCGGCCACCGGCACTAGTGGCGAAGATGGCGGCGAGTGTCGATCACATCAGCAACGGCCGCTTGGAGTTCGGCCTGGGAGCCGGATGGTACGAACAGGAGTTCGCTGCCTACGGGTATGACTTCCCACCGATCCGCACGCGCCTCCAGCAGCTCGACGAAGCGCTCGAGATCTGCACGCGCATGTGGACCCAGGAGCGGGCGACGTTCGCGGGCGTCCACTACCGCGTGCAGGACGCGTGGTGTAACCCGAAGCCCGTGCAACGACCGCATCCGCCGATCATGATTGGCGGTGGCGGCGAGCAGGTGCTGCTGCGCATCGTGGCGCGGCATGCGGATCGATGGAACTTCGGTGGCAGCATCGACGAATTCCGCCAGAAGCTGCCGATTCTGGAAGCCCACTGCCGCGCGTTGGGACGCGACGCGGCGGCGATCGAGAAGAGCTGGTTCGGCAACATCCTCATCGAGCCCACGGCGGAGCGCTTGCAGCATCGCCTGGCAAAGCGCGCGGCGCGCTACGGTGTGACCGACCCGTTGCAAGAACGAGCGATCAGTGGCACGCCGGAGCAGGTGATTGCGCGCATCCAGGAATTCGTTGCCGTGGGGGTCACGCACTTCATCGCCATGTTCGGCCGTGTCGATCGGCTCGAGGCAACGGAGTTGTTTGCGCGCGCCATCATCCCGGCGTTTCGATGATCGGTGCGCCCAAATGTCTGCTCGCTTTCGCCTTGGGAGCGGGGTGGGGTGAGGATGGCCAGCGTCCTTTGCGAAGAGGCGCCCGATGCTGACCTACGCCGACGCCATTGCCCTCTTCGAGAAGCGCCGTGTCGCTTGGTTGCAGGAGGACCTCGATACCTATCTTGCGTTGTGGGCCGAAGACATGACCTTCCAGTCCCCGGTGCACCACGAGCCTCTGCGTGGACGCGACGCCTTCGGAGAGCTGGTGCGCCAGTCCTCGCAAATCACGCGTCCGTTGCGTTTCGACTTTGCGCACATCGCGGTGCAAGCGGATCTGGTGCTGGCCGAGTGGGTCATTGCCGTCGAGCGTCGCGACGATCATCGGCGGCTCGAATGGCGCGGCATGAGCATTGCCGAAATCCGCGACGGCATGATCGTGATGTGGCGCGAATACTGGAATCCCATGGCCTTGATGTAGCCCGGACTCGCGAGTGGGCAAGCACGAAAAAGAGCACGGATGCGTAGTTTCGCTGCCGCTCATTCTGGCGAAACGTCGTGCCGTGCGTGATTCTTCGATGGGGAGAGGGGTATGCGCAGCCCCATACCTTCGATACCCGTGTGAGCCCCGACCTTGAAGGTGGCGAGGCGCTGTGGTACCGAAACCGTTCGTCGTACGATTCACCACACAGTTCGATGTGTGGGAGCTGGCGACGTTTGAACGACGTGGTCCCCGGTAGCTCAGTCGGTAGAGCGCTCGGCTGTTAACCGAGTTGTCGCTGGTTCGAGTCCGGCCCGGGGAGCTGCAAAATCAGGGGGTTAGCCAAGCGGCTGGCCCCCTGATTTGCGTTTGGGACCTATTGGGGACCTATCTTCGGCGGCGTGGACTCGCAGGCCCGCACTTTTTGCGTTGTCGCCGGTAGTGGTGCGATGCGTCTGCCGCTCCGGCTTGTCGCAACGCTGCTGTGGCAGAAGCGGTACTGTGGGGGATCAGAGGTGGTGCAGTGGCGGTGACCTGCGAGAGCCGGGTGCGGGCATGCCCGACAGGGTCCCCCGGTACGGTGCCGCAGGAAGGCGGGGATACCTTAGGGGGGTCCCGGTTTGGTGACTCTCCTGTTGGGGAAGCGGTAGCGTCACTCGCCTCTGGGTCCCGACCTCGGTCAGTGCAAGAAGGCCGCCCGCTCAATACGGTGCTTGCCTGCCTACTGGCCTTGGACCACGCCACTCCCTTCGACATTTGATCGCCGGTGGTGCTAAGGATCGGGGCAAGGGCTAGAGCTTGTGCCATTTACGAGAGGGTTCGCGCCAGGCGAACTACATAGGCACTTCGTGAAACATGGACATGAGTTTGCGGGACTGACGGAATCGCAGTACGCTGCACGAGCGGATGCTTTTCTAGGTGGCCCGTTGGGATGGGAACGCTAGAATTCCTTCGGTTAAAGGACGCTGATCGCTTACGATACAACGTGCTCACCAGCGAATTTGGGGTTTTGACCTTTGCCTTTCGGTGGGTAATGCCGTGTCAGCCTTTGAGAAACTCCTCGAGTCCGCCGCGTCGCAGCGCCTGGGTGGGTGGTCCGAACGCTTGCCAGTAGCTGTTGGTATCGAGGCCGGTGGTTGCCAGAAAGCGCGCCACCTCGTGGCGCAGCTCGCTGCCGAGCGCGCCGCGCACCTGTTGGCTCAAGCCGTGTTCGGGCGCGAGCGGCTCCAGCAGATCCTGCACGTTGATGCCGTGCACGCCGGCAAGCAGACAGGAAACAAAGTAATCCAACTGGGTACGGTTTGGCTTGCGTTGCCAGGCTTCG
>CAZTDK010000455.1:0-5728 GCA_964611965.1 uncultured Binatia bacterium (SeqCode)
ATCTGCACGAACGCCGTCCAGCCGCCCCCGGCGTCGCGCCACAACAGGCGCAACCGCCAGAAGCCAGGGTGAACGTCGGCGGCGAGTGTTGTCCGGACAAGGATTGGAACGGTGCCGGAGAGCCCGGGGACCGTCGCTTGTGGCGGCGGGGTCTCGGCGTTTCCGGAGACCGACAGCACGAGCGCACCGTCCAGGAAAACCTGGGTCGGAGTGGTGGCGTCGAGACGCAAGGTCTGGTCGGAGCCTTCGGGAAGTTCGACGAGCCCCACCCACTCCATCGTCGCTGGGCGTGCCGCAAAGAACGGTGGCGAGGGATCGTCGATTTCATCGAACCAATCGAAGCTGAGCACCGCATCGATGGTCGCGTAGCCCGGCGCCTCCGGAATCGGCAGGGGCGCCGCGTCATCGATGACGTGGTCGAAGTAGCGTCCGAGGAGGCCATGGCTATCGGGGTGCGTGTCGAGGAAGGTGCGCGGGATGCGTGTCCACTCCGGTCGCCAGGTCGGCCGCCACTCCAGCGCGGCGACGTCGGTCGGCGACCGGAACGTGGTCGAGGCTTCGAGCGTGTGCCAGCCGGCCGGCAGCATCAGCGCCGCACTGCCGTCGGTCGGTTGTCCATCGATGCGCAGCGTCGCGCCGAGACCGCGGAATCGATATCGATCCGGCGGGTCGATCCACACCTGCCCGCGCCACGCGGCGGCGAGCGGGAACTCGGCGTCCTCCGGCGGGCTGCCCACGTCACTGCCTTCGCGGGGACTCCAGGTGCGCGTCGGTGACTGGTAGGTGACGCGGAGGCCGCGATGTTGCTCGACCTCGCGCGCCGTGAGCGCAAACGTATACAAGCTCGGGACTTCATCGGACGTGTAGACAATCTCGGTGCGCGCCTCCGGGTAGTAGTGGCGGACCAGAGGCGCCAGCTCGCGTTGGAAGGGCGATAGCATCAACACCGCGTTGCCGCGATGTTGTGGCGGCAGCGGGACGATGCGCGGATCATCCGGCAGGTTGACGATCACCCGATCCGGGTTGGGAGCGATCATGCAATCGATGACCGCCATCTTGGGATCGGCCGGCCGTGCTTCCCCGGCCATGTACAGAGCGGCCGGCGTCGGCGTGTTGTCGATGACGTGCGCCAGCGCGGTCATGACGTCGCCGCGATTCAGGGCGACACGGTACACGAACTCGGTCCACCAATTCTGATAGGCGGCCGCGCCCAACCAGACGAGGAGCAGCAGCACGAGGACGGTGTCGGTGCGGACGGGAAAGTAGCGCAGGGCCATGGCGCGAATACGGCCGGCAATGATGGCCGGAATCACGCACACCGCCGGCATCAAGCCCACCATGCGCGGCTTGTTCGGCGGGTACGACGTCAGCATGCTGGCGATAATGGCAATGCCCGCCGTCCATCCGAGCACCACGACATGGCGTGGATCGCGCCAGCGCCATGCCATCCAGCCGGCACCGATGAGAAACGGCACGCACAGAAACGCGTCGAAGAGACCGAGCCGCCACGGCACGTTGACGAACGACAACAACGTGCCCGCGACATGTGAGTAGAGATGATGATGGACGGCCACGAGGTCGCCGCGATCGTAGGCCTCCATCATCAGATGGACATCCATGCGGTTCGAGGTGTTTTGATAGAACTCCCCCCACCGCGTGACGATCGTGACCAGCAGCGGGCCACAACACAGCAGGAATGCGAGCCCGGCGACCACTGCGCCGCGCCAGTATTGCCGGACGAACCCAGGGATGCCGAGAGCATAGAGAACCGCCGCTGCCGCCAGGAGCGCCGGAAAGAGCTTTGCCGCGTGATAGGTGTGCATGCCCAAGCCGATCGCATATCCAAACCACACCCAGTCGACGCGGCGTCGCGTCTCCAGTGCACGCGCAAACGCGGCCAGCAGGAGACTCGCTACCAACACCGCCTGAATGTTGTTGAAGGCAACGCGGCTCCAGTAGATGTGCTCGTGGCAAATGGTCAGCATGAAGAGCGCGAGCATGGCGATGACGTTGCCCCACCAGCGGCGCACCCAGTAGAACATCGGGATCAAGCTCAGCATGCCCGTGGCGACCGCCCCCAGCCGCAGATGCATGTTGCTCGGGCCGAGCACCTGCGCCCCCACATAGTTGCCCATGAACGACAGCGCCGCGAAGCCGTTCCATCCCATGTTGAAGGCGTCGGGGAACCCGTCGCGCCACATCTTTTCGGCCTGGCGACCCTGCCGTCCTTCATCCGAATCGATCAACGCCGGAATCTCGCCGAGCAGCGGCAGCGCCAGCGCCAGCGCGAGCGTGAGGATGAGCAGCAACGCGACCGCTTCGCTGCGACGCGACAGCTGCGGGCCGCCATCCTCACGCCAGCGGGATTCACCCTCGACCACGCGCGCGTCGACGCCGGACATTCCCAACGCGAACACCGCCAGGCTCGCCAGCCACAGGAAGAATGCGGCGAGGTAGTGTTGCTCCACATTGACGTAGCAGGCTGCTCCGCCGAGAGCGGCGCCAATAATGGCAATCAAGATCGCCCACAAGCGGCGGCGACCGGTGCGCGCCGCCACGACGGCCGGCTCGCCGGTCAAGGCGCGGATGTCGGCGGCGGCGAACGGCACCCAGCGCGCGACGAAAAAGGCCAGCACCGCGATGATGCCGGCGGCCACCATACTCAACTCACGTCCGGGCAACGTCCAGTAATAGGTGCCCACGGAGGCGGCGCCCAGGAAGACCAATGCGATCAGCCAGCGCAGCCCGCGACGCCAGATCGATTCCGGAGCTTTGGGCGTGTTGCTGTACAGCGCGACGCCGAGCAGGGCGGAGCCGGCCGCCAGCTCGAGGAGGCAGGCCCACCACGGGTAGAACTCGATAAACAGGTTGAAGTATCCGACCGTCCCGCACACAAACGCAGCGGCGATACACACCAGCCGGGCCCAGCCTTGTACGCTGCTGACGCTTGCGTCGGCAGCGCCGGTCCCCCCCGACTGTCGCGTCATCCCTGTCCCGTGACTTCCCACCCGCCGGCCCTCTTACCAGGTGAATGGTGAATTGTGAATGGTGAGTGGTGAATGGGCGAGAAGCAGATTCCCGTTCACCATTCACCATACAACATCCACCATTCGCGTTTCGCGCGTTCGCGCCTCGCGCGCGCACCTGCTAGAGACGAGCGCGTGGCGCTCCTGGATGTGCGCGATTTGCGCACGAGTTTCTTTACGCCGCAAGGCGAGGCCCGCGCGGTCGACGGCGTCAGCTTCAGCGTGGACGCCGGGCACACGCTCGGGCTGGTTGGCGAGTCGGGCTGCGGCAAGACGATGACCGCGTTGTCGCTGCTGCGCCTGACGCCGCCGGCGGGACGCATCGTCGCCGGCGAGATCGTCTTCGATGGGCGCAACTTGCTGACGCTCACTGAACGCGCGATGCGCCACGTCCGCGGCAACGCCATCGCGATGATCTTCCAGGAACCGATGAGCTCCCTGAATCCGGTATTCACCGTCGGCAATCAAATCACCGAAGCGATACGACTGCACCAGGGATTGAGCCGGCAGGCGGCGCGCGCGCAGGCGATCGACATGCTCAAGCTCGTGGAAATCCCCGAAGCCGAGCGCCGCGTCGATGAATATCCGCATCAGCTCAGCGGCGGGATGCGCCAGCGCGTCATGATCGCCATGGCCTTGTCGTGTCATCCGCGCCTGCTGATTGCCGACGAGCCGACGACGGCGCTGGACGTGACCATCCAGGCGCAGATTCTCGATCTGCTGGCGAGCCTGCAACAGCGTTTCGGCATGGCGCTGATCCTCGTGACCCACGACCTCGGCGTGGTGGCCGAGCGCGCCGATGAAGTGGCCATCATGTACGCCGGCCGCATTGTCGAGCGTGCCACCGTGCAGACGCTGTTTGCGCGCCCGCTGCATCCGTACACGCGCGGCTTGCTGCGCTCGATTCCCAAGATCGGCGCTGCCAAGAGGCGCCGCCTCGAAGCCATCCCCGGGCTGGTGCCCGACCTGCTGCACGTGCCGAGCGGTTGTCATTTTCGCGACCGCTGCCCGAGCGCCGTGGCGCGCTGCGCCGAGGTGGATCCGCCCTTGGAAGAGATCGAGCCGGCGCATTGGGCGGCGTGCATTCGGGCGCGGGAAGCGGGCTGGTGAGGAGAAGAGTGGAGAGAATGGAAAACCGGCAACCGGGAATGGAGAAGGGAAAACCGGCGATCGCAGCAAGCCGCCGGTGGACTGCCTGTTGTGGCGGGGGCATTAGCCGGTTCCCCATTCCCGGTTCTCCATTCCCTGTTTTCCATCTTCCCATCCCCATATGACGACCCTCGTCGAAACCCGCGATCTTACCAAGCACTTCCCCGTGCGCGGCGGGCTGTTCGGGCCGCGGCAGTTTGTGCACGCGGTCAACGGGGTCAACTTGCGCATTCAAAGCGGCGAGACCCTCGGCATCGTCGGCGAGTCGGGCTGTGGCAAGTCGACGCTCGGGCGGCTGATGCTGCGCCTGCTCGAACCGACGCGTGGCGCGGTGTGGTTCGACGGCGAGAATCTGCAAGCGCTCGGCGGCGTCGCGCTGCGCCGCAAGCGACGCGAGGCGCAGATCATCTTTCAAGACCCGTACGGCTCGCTCAACCCGCGCATGCGCGTCGGCGCGATCGTCGGCGAAGGCCTCGAGATCCACAACCTGGCGAAGGGCGAGGAAAAGAAGCGCCGGGTGCTCGAGCTACTCGATCGTGTCGGCTTACGCGCCGACGCGTACGATCGCTACCCGCACGAGTTCAGCGGCGGCCAGCGCCAACGCGTCGGAATCGCCCGCGCCCTCGCCGTGCAGCCGCGCCTCATCGTTGCCGACGAGCCGGTGTCGGCGCTCGATGTGTCGATTCAGGCGCAAATCGTCAACCTGCTGCAAGATCTCCAGGAAGAGCTGGGGCTGACCTACGTCTTCATTGCGCACGACCTGCGCGTCGTGGAGCACATCAGTCACCGCGTGGCGATCATGTACCTCGGCAAGATCGTGGAGCTGGCGGAGAGCACCGAGATCTACCGCAACCCGCGCCATCCGTACACGCGGGCGTTGCTCTCTGCGGTGCCGATGCCCGATCCGACGGCGCGGCGCGAACGCATGCTGCTGCCCGGCGACGTGCCCAGCCCGATCCTGCCGCCGCCAGGATGTGCGTTCCATCCGCGCTGCCCGTTTGCCGAAGACCGTTGCCGTCGTGAGCCACCCGAGCTAGTAACTGGCAGCCAGGGACACGCGGTTGCGTGTCATGTGTTTCCTGCTTGAGGGCTGCTTGTCAGCAGCCTGTCGGACGTGGCAGTCTGCAGTGATTCAACAGGAAGCAGGCCTGATCCAAGAGGGATTGGCTCATGGATCGAGCGCTCGTCGCAAGCCGGAGGCGGAGGAAGGAGGAGTGCGGTGTTTTGGAAGAAGGGTGATGCGCCGAAATCAGGGATGGTGAAGCCGCAACGCGAATGGACAACGGGTGAGCTCGTTGCCAAGGCTCCGGGAGCCCTGGTCGCCAAAAGTCCTGGAGCGCCGGTGGTCAAGACGTCGGGAACTGCAGTGGCCAAAGCTCCGGGGACAGCCGGGGCCAAGGCTCCGAGCCCGGCAGAGCCCAAGGACCCGGTAACGATAGAGGTGATGCCGCCGATGCCCGTGCTGCGGCCGTCGCTCGGCCCCGTCAACTCGGTGACCGGGCGGCTGTGTTTCACCATGCCGACGCGCCTCGACGGCAAGCTGCGCGAGGCGC
>CAZTDK010000456.1:0-5713 GCA_964611965.1 uncultured Binatia bacterium (SeqCode)
GTGCTCGCATGAGGGAACCTCCCTGCGGGGTGTGCGCCTCGGCGCCCCTACTCCACATCCGCGGTGACCACGACGCCAGGGGGCAGCGCCGCCGCGTCGAGGAAGGCGTCGAAGCGGTGGTCCCCGGCGATCCGCTGCAACAGAAATGGCACGGCATAACGCTGCACGTACGCGTGCGCCTGCGCCTGCGTGAGCCTGCCCGGCCCGCAATCGGGGTTGCCGGGAAAGCACTTGTCCGAGAACGCGTAGTGCCCGGTGTCGGCGATCGCGACCAGCGCGCGCGGCGCGTGGAGCAGGTTGTATATTGCTTGGGCGTTGGGCACGAACGCGGTCGTCGTATCGTCGACGCCGTCCTGGACCATCATCGGAATGGCGATGCGTGCCGTTTGGTTCCCTACGAGCTCGATGGCCGGCGCGAGAGCCAGACCCGCCACGACACGAGGCTCATCCGCGCACACGCGCAGCGTGGTTTGTCCGCCGAAGGAATGGCCCGACATGCCGATGCGGCTCGGGTCGATGGCGCCATACAGGAACGATGACGGGTCGGCGTTCAGTTGCAGCAACGTATCGATGACGAACACGATGTCCGCCTCGCGATTCAGGAAGGAGTCCATTTGCGCTGCATCGGAGCCACAGCCGGGCAGGGTGAGCAGATCGTCGATCGTATTTCCGGGATGCGGCGGCGCGGCGACGACGAAGCCGTACGAGGCCACCAGCGCGGTCAGAAAGATGGATTGCTCCGCATAGCCACATGATCCATGCGAGAACATCAGCAGGGGCACGGTTTGCGCGTCAGTCGCCAGCGGCGCGTCGTCGATGCCGCCATAGTGATTGGTGCCGCTGGCGTCTGGCGTCGTTGGGTACCAGACGGCTGTTTCGAGCACCCGATCTTGATCCGGGTGCGATACCGATTTTTTCGTGAGCGTCAGGTGCCGGAAGCCGACGGGGAACGGTCCGGGCTGCGTCGGGCTGCGCATGCCGAGCACGGCACCGACAACATCGGCCGCGTCGGCGCGGCCGTCGGCGTTCACGTCGCCGGCGACGTCATTGACCGCGCCACCAACGATGCCCGGGTTCGCGGCGAACGCCATGCTGACCGCACGCGCGACGTCGGCCGGGGAAACGGCGGCGACAATGCTCCGCGCGGGGATCAGGAATGCCACGCCGAACAGCAGCGGTCCGATTGTCGAACGCATCGTGAGTCTCCCTTTGGCGCCGGTGACGTTGAGGTGCAGGTCAGTACCACGGCGTGAGGAACTGGGGCAAGGTGAGATTGCAGGACCTGCCGGTCGGCATCTCTTCTATGGACCGCTCCCCCCTTCGGGGAGCCTCAGGACAGGATTGGTCGCTAGGCACTGCAAGTCCGACAGGCTGCTAGCGGGCAACAGCCATTCAATGTGAACAACCGCCGCCTTCCCACATTCGTCCCACCCGATTTGCCGCACCGCATCCAACATGGTAACTCCCAGCGACGATGAGTCGGAAGGTCACAATGGAAAAGGTGGTGAACCTCGCCAAACGGCGGGGCTTTGCCTTTCAATCGAGCGAGATTTACGGAGGGTTGGCGAGCTGCTGGGATTACGGACCGATCGGCGTCGAGCTGAAGCGTAACGTCAAGGAAGCCTGGTGGCGCGACATGGTGCTGACGCGCGCGGATATCGTCGGCATCGACTGCGCCATCTTGATGCACCCGCGGGTCTGGGAGGCTTCCGGACATATTGCCGGTTTCACCGATCCGCTCGTCGACTGCAAGAAGTGCAAGGAGCGCTTCCGGGCCGACCATATCGCGCATGCGCACTGCCCGGAGAAGCCGTCGAAGCGTCCCGGCGAGTGTGGCGGCGAGCTTACCGCCGCGCGCCAGTTCAACCTCATGTTCAAAACCTTCATGGGCCCGGTTGAGGAATCGGCAAACGTCGTGTTCCTGCGCCCGGAAACGGCGCAAGGGATCTTCGTCAACTTCCTGAATGTCTTGAACTCCTCGCGCCAGAAAGTGCCGTTCGGGATCGCGCAGATCGGCAAGTCGTTCCGCAACGAGATCACGCCGGGGAACTTCTTGTTTCGCACCCGCGAGTTCGAGCAGATGGAGATGGAGTTCTTCGTCAAGCCGGGCGAGGACGAACAGTGGTACGAATACTGGTCGCAAGCGCGCCTCGCCTGGTACCACAAGTACGGCATCCGCACCGAACACCTGCGCCTGCGCCCCCATACCAAGGATGAGCTGGCGCATTACGCCAAGGGCTGCGTCGACGTCGAGTACGAGTTCCCGTTCGGCTGGTCCGAGCTCGAAGGGATCGCCAACCGTACCGACTTCGATCTCAAACAGCACGCGCAGTTTAGCGGCAAGGATATCAGCTACTTCAATGAGGAGACGCGGGAGCGCTTCGTGCCCTACGTCATCGAGCCGGCAGCCGGCGCCGACCGCGCCACGTTGGCGTTCCTGGTGGATGCCTACGACGAAGACGAGGCGGAAGGTGAGGCGCGCGCGGTGCTGCGCTTCCATCCGCGCCTGGCACCGGTGAAGGCGGCGGTGCTGCCCCTGTTGCGCAAGGATGGGCAGCCGGAAAAGGCCTACGAGGTGCGCGATATCCTCGCCGCGCACTTCCCCGTGCAATACGATCAAGCCGGCTCGATCGGCCGGCGCTATCGGCGGCAAGACGAGATCGGCACGCCGTTCGGGATCACCGTTGATCACCAGACGATGCAGGACAACACGGTCACTCTCCGCGATCGCGACACGATGCAGCAGGAACGCATCGGCATCGATCGCTTACTCGATGAATTGAAGAAACGGATCTACATATGAAGCGACAGACCAAGTCATCCCAGGTGAAGGCCCGCGGGGCCAAGGGTTCCAGAGCTCAAGCGCAGCGGGCGAGCGCCACATCCCCGAAAAAGTTCCACGCGCGCCTGACGAAGCCGGCAGCGCGCAAGGGCGCCGCCGCGGCGCGGCCGAAGGCGGCCCAGTTCGTCTACGCCTTCGGCGGCGGGCGTGCCGACGGCAATGCTTCGATGAAGGAGTTGCTCGGCGGTAAAGGGGCCAACCTGCACGAAATGGCGGGGCTCGGCTTGCCGGTACCGCCCGGTTTCACGATCTCGACGGACGTTTGCACCCACTTCTATGCCAACGGCCGGCGCTATCCTGCGGCTTTGCGCGAGCAGGTGACCCATGCATTGCGGCAAATTGAAGAGGTGGTCGGCCGCCGCTTCGGCGATCCCGCGAATCCATTGCTGGTGTCGGTGCGTTCCGGTGCGCGCGCCTCCATGCCGGGCATGATGGACACCGTGCTCAACCTCGGGCTCAACGATGCTACCGTGAAGGGGCTGATCGCGCTGTCAGGCAACGAGCGCTTCGCCTACGACTCGTACCGCCGCTTCGTGGCGATGTACGGCGACGTCGTGCTCGACTTGAAGCCGCAGTCGAAAACCGAGATTGACCCGTTTGAGGAGATCCTGCAGCGCAAGAAGCAGGCCCGTGGCGTGACGCTCGACACCGAGTTGACGGCAGAGGACCTGCGCGAGCTGGTCGCTGAGTTCAAGGCCGCGATCCGCGAGCGCAAGGGCGTCGCCTTTCCCGAGGATCCGCAGGAGCAGCTCTGGGGGGCCATCGGCGCCGTCTTCGGCTCGTGGATGAACGACCGCGCGATCGTCTACCGCAAGCTGAACAACATCCCGGAGAGCTGGGGGACGGCGGTCAACGTGCAGTCGATGGTTTTCGGTAACCTCGGAGAGGACTCCGGAACGGGCGTGGCGTTCACGCGCGACCCGGCGACCGGAGAGAACATCTTCTACGGGGAATTTCTGATGAACGCCCAGGGTGAGGATGTCGTCGCCGGGACAAGGACGCCGCTGCCGATGACGCAGCTGGCGCGCGACAACGCGAAGATCTATGCCGCGCTGGCGAAGATTCGACGCACCTTGGAGCGCCACTACCGCGAGATGATGGACATCGAGTTCACCATCGAGCGCGGCCGGCTTTATATGTTGCAGTGTCGCGTCGGCAAACGCACTGGTGCCGCGGCGATCCGCATAGCACTCGCCATGGTCAAGGAGCGCCTGATCACGCCGCGCGATGCCCTGCTGCGGGTCGAGCCCGATCAGCTCAATCAGTTGCTGCGGCCGACCTTCCGTCTCGCCGAGAAGGAGCAGGCCATTCGCGAGCACCGGCTGCTGGCGCGCGGGCTCAACGCCGGGCCCGGCGCGGCTACGGGGAAGATCGTTCTGCATGCCGAGGATGCGGAAGCTGCCGTGGCACGGGGCGAACGGGTCATCCTGGTTCGCATCGAGACCTCGCCCGAAGATATCGGCGGCATGGCCGTTGCCGAGGGTATCTTGACGGCGCGTGGCGGCATGACGAGCCATGCGGCGCTAGTGGCGCGGCAAATGGGCAAGGTCTGTGTCGCCGGCTGCGAGCCGTTGCAGATCGACTATACGACCGGCACCATTCGCATCGCCGGCAACGCGACGCATCTCAAGGCGGGTGACGACATCTCGATCGACGGGAGCACGGGCGAGGTGTTCCTCGGGCAGATTCCAACCGAGCCCAGTGAGGTCGTTCGTGTGCTCATCGATCGCACCATCAAGCCGGCGCAGGCGCCGGTCTACCAGCAATACGCACAGCTGATGCAATGGGCGGATCGCGAACGCCACCTGAAAGTGCGCGCCAACGCCGATCAACCGGACCAGTGTGCCAATGCCTTGGCCTTTGGTGCCGAGGGCGTCGGGTTGTGCCGTACCGAACACATGTTCTTCGGTGAAGGCAAGATCGGGCCGATGCGCGAGATGATTCTGGCGGAGAGCGTCGAGCAGCGGCGGCAGGCATTGGCGAAGCTGCTGCCGTTGCAGCGCCAGGACTTCGAAGGAATTTTCCGGGAAATGGCGGGCCGCCCGGTGACCATTCGCACCATCGACCCGCCGTTGCACGAATTTTTGCCGCATGATGCCGAGGGGCAAGCGGCATTGGCGGCGGAAATGGACATGCCGGTCGAGCGCATTCGCGCCCGCGTTGAAGCGTTGCATGAGTTCAACCCGATGCTCGGCTTCCGAGGGTGCCGCTTGGGCATCGTCTATCCCGAGATCACCGAAATGCAGGCGCGCGCTATCTTCGAGGCGGCGGTCACGGTGATCAAGTCGCGCATTGCCGCGGTGCCCGAGGTCATGATTCCACTCGTGGGGGATGTGAAGGAGCTGCGCTTGCAGGCGGACATTGTGCGGCGCGTCGCCGCTGCCGTCATGGCGGAGACCCGGGTGCGGTTCAAGTATGCGGTTGGCACGATGATCGAAGTGCCACGCGGCGCGTTGACTGCCGACGCCATCGCCGGCGTCGCCGAGTTCTTCTCGTTCGGGACCAACGATCTCACGCAGACCACGCTCGGCGTGTCACGCGACGATGCGGCGCGCTTTCTGGTGCCCTACGTGCGCGACTTCGAGATCTACGCGAAGGACCCGTTTGAATCCCTCGACCAGGTTGGGGTGGGTGCGTTGATGCGTATCGCGGTCGACAAGGGTCGGACAACCACCCCCAAACTGAAGATCGGTATCTGTGGCGAGCACGGCGGTGATCCCGACTCGGTGATGTTCTGTCACCGCCTCGGCCTCGACTACGTTTCGTGCTCACCCTTCCGCGTCCCGATTGCCCGCCTGGCCGCGGCACGCGCCGCCCTGACTTCGAGCCCGAAGGGCTGAGAGGCGGCTTGGGGGCTTGAGGGGCGTGTGG
>CAZTDK010000457.1:0-3532 GCA_964611965.1 uncultured Binatia bacterium (SeqCode)
TGTGCGGTGGCCGTTCGGCTTCGCTCAGGTCCTGTGGCATGCGGGTTTTGAAGGGCGCGATATATGAAAGGGGCCGCGAAGGCAAAGGGTGCGCTGCGGCAGCAACGTCCTGATCCGCATAGATGGCTCCTCAGGAAGCGAAATCTCGCCGTGTCCCTGCATATGTCCAACGTTGAGGCTATTGGTGGTGCGACACTGGAGCCTATTGCGCAGGCGGATCGCGTCAACCGCGCGTGACCCGTCGTGTCCTCCGAATGAGGCGTACGATCCCGGCGCGTGTGGGTGCTGATAGTCCGAGGAACCACGTGATTGGAATACAGACGAGTGCATAGGTGCCCGCCAACAGCGCCAGCGTGCTGAGCACGATCCAGCGGCCGGCATTCCCGGAGCTCAACATGGGAAGAGCGAACGCTGCGGCGCCAAGGAGCAGACCAGCGGGGGCAAACAGGAGTACCGGGGCCAGTACCGTCGTCCGAGTGTACTGCCAGCGATCGAGATGGTGGGACGAGAAGAAGCGATCGAGGAACCACCAGGCCCCGGCCGAACGGCCGCACGCAATGGCGACAACACTGCCCGCATACCCGGCCACCGGGTAGGCGGCGATGAGGCCGACCACGGCCAACACGCCGCCCAGCACCCCGGACGTCAGCTCTAGGCGCACCGTTCCCGCGGCCCGCAGCCGGGCGCCGGCCACTCCCGTCAGTAAGATCACAAACTCCATCGGCGCCAACACTCGCACCGTCCATGCCGCGTCGGGAAAGTATTGCCCGGTCCACGCAAAGAGAATCGGGCCGGCGAATACGGCCGCAAAGAGCAACGGCAGAGCAGCCGCAAGCCCGAGTGCTCTTGAGGCGTGCACGAAGAGCCGTTGCCACCGCCGCGCGGGTCCAGCCCCGAGGTTGGCGAAGGCGGGCATGAGCGGGCCAATGACCGCCGCGCCTGGGGTGCGGCCGACCGAGAGCAGCCGGTCAGCCAGGTGGAAGATCCCCAGTGCGCTCGTTCCGTACAGACTCGAAAGCAGCATCCGGATGCCCTGCGTCAACGTTGTGCTGACCAGCACCAGGCCCTGGAACCGCATCCCCAGTCCTATCACCTGCTTGATGCCGGCCATGCTGGCCCGAAACGGTGACAGGACCAGAGCCGGGCGGAGCCGCCGGCAGTGGAGCCCGCCGAAGCCGATGGAGACCACCTCGCCAGCCAACAACCCGAGCGGAAGCGCCACCATGCCGGCACCGGTGAGCAGCAGGGCGAGTGCCGTCGCGAATTCGGTTACCGATCCGAAGATGATGAAGCGGAACTTGAGATCCATCCGTTGGAGCCCCGCCAGCACATCCAGCACACAGCCGGCACCGGCTTCGAACACGACCGCGGCCGAGAGAACGGCCAACGTCCGCTCCGTCTCGTGCAGCAGGTGCGGCGGAACGCCAAGCATTGGCAGAACCCAGGCGTGTGCCAGCCACAGTGCCGTCAGTCCGAGCGCCGCCGCACTGGCGACGACCACGAGCCCCGAGCTGATGACTGTCGACAGCACCGCGTACTCGCGCTGCTCGTCGAGCTCCGCGGTCAGCTTGGCGTAGACCCAGCCAGCGCCCGTGTCGACGGCGATCACGTACGAGCACAGACCGAACACCAGGGCCCACGCGCCATAGCCTTCCAAACCGAGCGCGGCGATGATGATCGGCGTCAGCACCAGCCGCGACGCTATCTGCCACACCTGTGCCGCGTTCACGTACGCGGAGCTGCGCGCCAACGTCCGCACGCTGACGACGGTCGCGTCGTTGCTCTGCGCATGATCGGGGTGCCGTGCGCGCGCCCGATCCGCCTCGCCCGCGGCTGGGGGTTGGGAAGTCATTTGAAGTATTGCCACGTGATGGCGTTCAGCCGTCGCTGCAGGCGCCGAGCCCAGAAATTCAGATGCAGGCGGCGCGCGAGGACATCGGCCGCGGCCAACGACCAGCCATACCGTTGGATGCGGAAGCGCAGCCGGCGATACCGATCGTGCTCACGCAGCCATTGGGCGTACTGCCAGCCCACGTGCAGGGGAGCCAAACCACTCGGGCGATAGCCGCGCGCCCTCAACATATCGATCATCTGTGCTTCGGCCAATTGGATCTCGACCGGCGACAGACTGCGCTCCCATTGGCCTATCAGCTTCGGATCCGGTGGCGTGTACGCCGTGTTGTCAGGGTAGTGCAACATGTGCGGCGAATAGGGCACCCCGAGGAAATTGCATATCTCACGCAGCTCCGCTTCGGGGGCGCGAATCAACGACTCATACCGAACCTCGTGCCACTGGTCGGGGCAAAGCTGAGCTTGCAAGCGGTCCCACAACTGCTCGGCCACCACCCAGTGTTCCGCCGCAGTCCACATATTGCCGTCCCAACCCATTGCGACGCGCGACCGACTAACGTCTCTGCCATCGCGGAGCAGGTGAATGAAACGGCAGGACGGGAAGATCCACGGCAGCCGATCGAAATAGAGATGCACGGTCGCACCGACGAGCTCTTTGCCGTAGCGGTTCCTTTGCTGCACAAGGAAATCGCGCATCAGCTCGGGATAGCTGAGCGACGCATCGACGGTGAAGCCACTGCGCTGGAAGATGATGTCGATCTCGAGCGCACGGCAATAGTCGCGCAACCGTGGCCACTGCCCCTTCTGCTGCAGAAATTCGACGGCGAATTCAAACCCGCCGCACCAGGCGACGTGCGGATGATGGTCGAGCATGTGGGAGAGGAGCGTGGAGCCGGAACGTTCGGATCCGACCAGGAACACCGGAGCGTCAACCGACCATGCGCGACCCATCAGCGCAGCCCTCCACCGTGTCGCCAGACTCCGTCTGCATCACGGATGACGGAGCAGCGTGCCAGTCTCAGGAGGCCGCATGAAGAATTGGATCTGCCCGATGACCTGCGGAAACTTACCCGCCACGCAGGAGGCCGCATACAGCGCGGCATGGGCGCGCGCCACACCGTATCGCCGCGTGCGCCGGTACACGCGAACGAACAGGAACGGGTATCCCGCCAGGAGCCACACGCTTGTGCCGCCGGTCGGCCCCGCTGCGGCGACAGCCAGCACGGGAAGGCAGACGCCCCAGAACCAAATGCTGCCGCACTCGCGAATGCGGTAGCGCTCCGGCGCGCGGCCGTGCAGCGCGGCTTCGTGGGCGCGCGCATGCCCGCCGCGAACCTGGCGCGTCCACCACTGCGTAAACCGAGTCATTGCTGCTTCGTGCACAGCCATCGGGGCAGCCAGGCGCAGAACACGCCAACCGGCGCGACGCAGTCGCACGCAAAGCTCGTAGTCCTCGAAGCCCAGCATCGTGGGATTGAACCCGCCCGCGTCGTGCAGAGCGCTGACGCGCATCATGACCATCCCGCCACACGTGTCCGGTTCATGAGCCTGCGCCTCGAACTCCATCTGATACAGACGACTATATATCGATTTGTTCGGACGGCGTTCCTGAGTCCGCCCGAACACGACGCCGGCATCGGGGCTGTCGAGCAGCACGCGGCCGGCATGCGCGAACCACGAG